>CAMNMO010000001.1 GCA_946544695.1 uncultured Ruminococcus sp.
TTTCGTTCTTGCCAACACGAATTTCTGCCAAAATGTTTCCCTCCCTTTGCCACCTGTGACAGAGGTAATTTCACGACCGCTTCCGCACACCACAAGGGTGATAGTGAAGGTCTGCTTTGTGCAAACTTGAAACGCCAAAACGTTCTCTCTGTCTAAGATCTGCGGAAACCTTACAGTCGAATAAATTACAAGTTAATTATACTATATTTTGTTCCAAAAGTCAATAGTATCAATGATATTTTTAAAATTTACCTGCAAATATTTTCGTTCATAATTTGGTTATTTTGACAATATTGAACAAATATCGGGGCAGACCGCAGCCTGCCCCGCATCGTTTATTTTACAACTATATTTACCAGCTTGTTGGGAACATATATCTCCTTGACAACCGTCTTGCCGTCAGTGAGCTTTGCAATGCTCTCCTCAGCCTTTGCCTTCGCAAGTACACTGTCCTTGTCCTCGTCAACGGCAATGTTCAGCTTTGCCTTTACCTTGCCGTTTATCTGTACAACTATCTCAACAGTGTCCTCCACCAGCTGTGCCTCGTCGTATGTGGGCCAGCTCTCATAAGCGATGGTCTCGGTGTGACCCAGTATGCTCCACATCTCCTCACCTATGTGCGGCGAGATGCAGGACAGCATCTTGATAAGACCCTCAGCATACTCTCTGGGGCAGCTGCCGTTCTTGTATACAGCATTTACGAATATCATCATCTGCGCAATGGCAGTGTTGAATGCCAGCTGCTCGTAGTCGTCTGATACCTTCTTGACTGTCTGATGGTATACCTTAGTCAGCGCACCGTCATTGTCCTCTGTGATGTTTGAAGGTTCAGTGAAGAAATTCCATACTCTGTTCAGGAACCTCTTTGCACCCTCAACACCGCTCTGGCTCCAGGGCTTGGATACCTCCAGCGGTCCCATGAACATCTCGTAAAGTCTCAGTGTGTCCGCACCGAAATCCCTGATTATGTCAGAAGGATTTACAACATACTTCGGGAATCTCTTACCCATCTTAACACCGTTCTCACCAAGTATCATGCCCTGGTGCACCAGCTTCTTGAAAGGCTCCTTGGTGGGTGCCAGACCCTTGTCGTACAGGTATCTGTTCCAGATACGTGAATACATCAGGTGTCCCACAGCATGCTCGGGTCCGCCTATGTAAAGGTCAACAGGCATCCAGTGCTTCAGCAGTTCCTGATTTGCGAATTCCTTGTCGTTGTGTGGGTCGATGTATCTCAGGAAGTACCAGCTCGAACCCGCACTGCCTGGCATTGTGGAGGTCTCCCTCACACCCTTTATGCCGTTATGGTCGTACTGCTTCCACTCTGTCGCATTCTCCAGAGGTGCCTTGCCGTTCTTGCCCTTGTAGTCGTCCAGCTCAGGCAGTATCAGCGGCAGTTCATCATCATCGAGAACATGTATGCCGTCCGCTGTGTGTACCACAGGCACAGGCTCGCCCCAGTATCTCTGGCGTGCGAATATCCACTCACGGAAATGATAGTTCACAGTGCGCTTAGCCCTGCCCATCTTTTCCAGCTTGACAGTTATGGCTTCCTTAGCCTCCTCAACGGTCATGCCTGTGAATTCCTCTGAATTTATCAGCTTGTATCCCTTGCCCAGATACTCGCCCTTCTCCATTGCAGCTTCGGAAACGTCAATGTGTCCGTCCTTGCCGTCAATTACCTGTATCATGTCTATGTTGTGAGCCACAGCATACTCAAAGTCTCTCTGGTCGTGGCTCGGTACAGCCATTACAGCACCCGTGCCGTAGCTTGCCAGCACGAAGTCGCCTATGAACATGCGTACTTCCTTGCCGTTTACGGGGTTTATGCAGGTAACGCCCTTCAGCTCGCAGCCCGACTTTGTCTTGTTGAGCTCGGTGCGGTCCATGTCATTCTTCTTCTTGGTCTCGTCGATGTACGCCTGTACCTCTTCACGGTTCTGCACCCTGTCCAGCAGACTTTCTGTTATCGCACCGTCAGGCGCCAGCACCATAAATGTGATACCGTAGATGGTCTCGATACAAGTGGTGAATATGGAGAACTTTCCTCCGCCCACGATATCGAATTCCACCTCTACACCTGTTGACTTGCCTATCCAGTTGCGCTGCATGGACTTTGTTGACTCGGGCCAGTCTATCTCGTCAAGACCCTCCAGCAGCTTTTCTGCAAAAGCAGGCTGGTCTATTACCCACTGCTTCATGTTCTTTCTGACAACAGGGTAGCCGCCTCTCTCGGACTTTCCGTCTATGACCTCATCGTTCGAGAGAACTGTGCCCAGTTCCTCACACCAGTTTACAGGCATGTCGATGTACTTTGCATAACCGTCCAGATACAGCTGCTTGAATATCCACTGTGTCCACTTGTAGTACTCAGGGTCGGAAGTTGCTATCATCTTCGACCAGTCATAGTCAAAGCCCAGCTCCTTCAGCTGTTTGGAGAATGTCTTTATGTTCTCCTGTGTGAAGCCGTTGGGGTGGTTGCCTGTTGTTACCGCATACTGTTCTGCGGGCAGACCGAATGAGTCGTAGCCCATAGGGTGCAGTACGTTGTAGCCCTGCATCCTCTTCATACGTGATACTATATCACTTGCGGTGTAGCCCTCAGGGTGTCCCGCATGAAGACCCACGCCCGAAGGATAGGGGAACATGTCCAGCGCATAGAACTTGGGCTTCGAGAAATCCCATACATCTGTCTTGAAAGTCTCATGCTCCTCCCAGTATTTCTGCCATTTCTTTTCAACGGCACTGTGATCGTAATTCTGCATTTTGATTCATCACCTTTGTCATGTAAAGATAGCCCCGCACGGGGCAAAAAGATCCTGAATTTTATTATACCATATTTATCCGTGCATTGCAATACCCATTCACAGCTGTTTTCCATGCAGCCGCAGGCACCTGTCAGTCCTTTGTCACGAACTTGGATATATCCACCTCGTGTCCGTCGCTCCACAGTCTTTCCAGCTTGTACTGGTCACGGGTCTCCTTGTTGAATACGTGCACCACTATGTCACGGTAATCCAGCACTATCCAGTTGTTGGGACCGTAGCCCTCAGTGTGGTGTGGTTCAAGTCCCAGCTGCGACAGCCTGAACTCTACCTCCTCAGCCATAGCCTTTGTCTGCACGGTGGAACCGCCGTTTGCTATCACAAAGTAGTCAGCCAGTATGGTCAGGTCACCTATGCCGATAGCCTGTATCTCCTCGCCCCTCTTTGAATCAAGTGCCTTGACTATTATTTCCAGCTTCTGCTCGGTAGTTATATCTGCCATATTATTTCCTCCTGTATCCTTACTTTTTGAATCTTATGTATTCGTTATAAGCCTCCAGCGTCGCTGCGGGTATGCTGTTCCCCTTGCTCACCGAATCGCTTATCGAGAACCTCAGTGCCTCGCACATGGCACGCTCCAGGTTCTTTTCAGCCAGCTTGCGCATTCTCCCCACGTCCTTGTAGTCACGGTCAGCCGATATCAGGTCTGCCATGTATATTATGACGTCCAGCTTGCTCATTCCGCCCGCTGCCACCGTGTGACGGCGTATGGCGGTTATTATCTCGGGGTCATGTATCCCGAAAAGCGACTGCACCAGCTCCGCACCCGCTATCGCATGGTAAAGCGGCACCGACTCAGTCTCTATCTCACAAACGTCCAGCTGCGACTGCATCACCAGCTCCAGCTGTTCCTCCGCAGGCAGCTCCTTAGCTATGTCGTGCAGCAGTCCCGCAGTGTATGCCTTGTCAGTGTCGCCGTCATACTTCCTTGCCAGCTCCACCGCAGCAGCAGCCACGTTCAGCGAATGTGTGTACCGCTTCTTCGACAGATGCTCCCTCAGATATTTTTTGTATATTCCTATTTGCTTGGATTCTTTCAACTTTACCCCTCTTGCTTTCTATACAGTCCCTTGCTGCGTATGTACTCTGTTACCCTTTCATCGAGAAGTCCCGTGCAGTCACCGCCTTCTGCCAGCAGTGCCCTCACCTGCGAACTTGATATCTCCAGCGCCTTCATATTCACGAGCCTTACCTCGCCGCCCTCAGCCCGCAGCACCTCTGCCGCAGCTTCAAGCTTATCGTCATCGCCTTCGTATCTTGTCATGCAGATAAGCCCTGCCAGCGTCAGTATCTCGCTGTAACAGTACCACTTGCGGAAACTTGTCAGCATATCGCTGCCCATTATGAACCACAGCCTGTCATCAGGATATACCTCGTGGAAATGCCTCAGCGTTATCACCGAATAGCTCAGCCCCTCACGGCGTATCTCCCAGTCGCTGACCTCAGCACCGTCAATATCCCCGACAGCAAGCCTGCACATCGCCAGCCTGTCCTCCCCCGAGACTAAGTTTTCAGCATGCTTGTGGGGCGGTATCCTGTCAGGCAGAACTATCACCCGATCAAGCCCGCCGTGCTCCTTCGCCATTTTCAAAAGCCTTACATGGCCCTTGTGTATCGGGTCGAAGGTCCCGCCGTAAATGCCGATGTTCACTTGGCTTTAAGCCTTATAACAGGCTCCTCCTCGTTGCGCTTGTACAGCACCAGGTTCGACCCGATGACCTGCACCACCTCAGCGCCTATCTTCTCAGCCAATTCCTCAGCCGCCTCCCTTGCAGTGTACAGCGAGTTGTCCAGCACCTTCACCTTTATCAGCTCGTGTACCCTCAGGTAATCGTCTATCTGCGCAGTCTGCGCATCGTTCAGTCCGCCCTTGCCTATCTGAAATGCGGGGCGTATCTTCATAGCCATGCTTTTAAGCTCTGCTCTCTGCTTAGTCGTTATCATATTATTTCCTTTCGGTCGTAAGTATCATTTATCATCATAAATATCCTGCAATGCCGTCAAAGACCTGCCCTGCCGTGTAGTCAGCAAGCCTGTCCCTTGTCAGACCCTCTGCTTCAAAAAACTTCTTTGCCGCTTCAACGCCCTTTGCATTGTAAAAACCAAAATCCTTCAGCATGCGTTCCAGCTTGTCCTTGTCCTCGTTGAACAAAAGCTCTCTCAGCGTCTGAAAAGCCCGCTGCATATCGCCACGCCCGTCGTCCAGCCATGTCACCTGTATGCCCTTGTTCTTTGAGAACTCAAACATGTCTATCAGCTTCATCGCCCCGCCGAAGTCGTCCCTCGCCGCTATCTCGACTTTCCTTATGCCGCCCATCACCAGCGTGCCCATGCACATTATGCACGGCTCCAGACCCGCATGCAGGGTGCTGCCCCATTTGTTCGGGTATTTTCCCCTGTCAAGGGCACGTATCGCTTCCGTCTCGGCATGCGCCACCGCAGGGTTAGGTATCACAGTCTCGCAGGTCATGTTCCTGCCCTCTGATATTATCCTGCCCTCATCATCGGTGATGACTGCCGCTATCGCCTTGCTTCCCTCACAGAGTGATATCCATTCCAGCTCGAATATCCTCTGCCAGTGCTTTTCCAGTTCATCGTATCTCATCTTGCTTTAAGCTGCTCTTCCAGCTTCCTCAGTGCGTCCGCCCTGTGGGAGACCGCATTCTTTTCCTCAGCGGGTATCTCGGCAAAACTCCTTCCCTTGTAGATGAACACAGGGTCATACCCGAACCCGTTCTCACCCACAGGTTCACGGCTTATGTCACCGTATACCCTGCCTTCAACACATATCTCGCTGCCGTCTGTATCAATGAAGTGTATCGTACACACAAAGTGCGCACCCCTCTTGTCATCGGGAACGTCCTCCAGTTTTTTCAGCAGATATGCACATCTTTCCTTGTCATCGTCAATGCCGCCGTACCTCGCCGAATATACACCCGGTGCACCGTCCAGCGCATCGACAGCCAGTCCGCTGTCATCAGCCAGCACCGCACAGCCCAGTTCCTTGTAAGCTGCCCTTGCCTTCAGCGCCGAGTTTTCAGCAAAGGTCGTTCCTGTCTCCTCGACCTCCAGCGTCAGCCCCGCCTCCGACTGACTCATCACCTCGTAGCCGTGCTTTTCCAGCAGCTGCTTGTATTCTCTTATCTTGCCTTTATTGTTGCTTGCTATCACAAGTTTCATTTTTTCACTTCCGCCCTTATTTTTCTTATCCGCCGATATTGTAAAGCTCGTTCCACCTTACATCTCCCGCTCTCAGCATCTCCATGAACTCGTCAAGGCTGCATTCCTCGTGTGTCACATTCTCGGACCTGTCCTGTATCCTCGGTCAGCCACGCAAAATACCACACCCCCGTCAGCCTGTCGGCAACCTCAAAGTGATAGCAGTCATAATACATGGCACCTGAGTTTTCTTTCCTGATATAGCTCTCAAACCTTACCTTTGGTATATCCTTCGGCACCGTGTGCCTTTTCTGCTCACGGCATATTATGCCAAAGTCGATAAGTATCATTCAGCCGCACCTTATTCAAACAGTGCGTCCACAAAATCCCTTGCCACGAAAGGCTGTATATCGTCTATCTTCTCACCCACTGTTATGAGCTTTACAGGGATCTTCAGGTCATCACATATCGTTATGACGATACCGCCCTTTGCAGTGCCGTCCAGCTTTGTCAGTATTATACCTGTGATGTTCGCAGCCTCGTTGAACTGTTCAGCCTGGTTTACCGCATTCTGTCCCGTTGTCGCATCAAGTGCCAGCAGAACTTCCAGCGCACAGCCCTCAGCCTGCTGATGAACTATCCTCGATATCTTCTCCAGCTCGTTCATCAGGTTCTTCTTGTTGTGGAGCCTGCCCGCAGTGTCGCATATAACCACATCAGCCTTCCTTGCCTTTGCAGCAGTCAGCGCATCGAACACCACAGCCGCAGGGTCGGAACCCTCCTTGTGCTTTATCAGTTCAACGCCTGCCCTGTCAGTCCATACCTCCAGCTGATCTATCGCCGCAGCCCTGAATGTGTCCGCAGCTGCCACAATGACCTTCTTGCCCTCGTTTTTCAGCTGATTTGCAAGCTTGCCGATGGTGGTGGTCTTGCCCACACCGTTGACGCCTATGACCAGTATCACAGATGGTGTGGTGGACAGATCCAGCGGCTGTTCCTCGCCCAGCATCTCAGCTATTACATCTTTGAGTATGTCCTTTATCATCGAAGGGTCGGTTATACCCTTCTGCTTTACGTAATCACGTACCCTGTCGCATATCTTCACCGAAGTGTTCACACCGATATCCGAAAGTATCAGCGTCTCCTCCAGTTCTTCAAACAGGTCCTCATCTATCTTTGTGAATGCATGCAGCAGTCTCTCTATCCTGCCCATCATCGACTCTTTAGTTTTTCTAAGACCGTTTTTCAGTTTTTCAAAAAATCCCATTATAACAGACCCCTTTCGGTTTGTATCATCATTTTATCAGTCAAGCCCGTCAGACCCGAGTATGCTCGTCTGACCCGCATTCATTTTCAGCAGCTTTGATATGCCCTTTTCCTGCATCGTCACACCGTAAAGCACATCAGCTTCCTCCATCGTGCCACGACGGTGTGTTATGGTTATGAACTGCGTCTTGTCAGTCAGCCTGTGCAGATACTGCGCATACCTCGTAACATTCACATCATCGAGCGCCGCCTCTATCTCGTCCAGCAGACAGAAGGGTGCGGGCGAATACCTGAATATTGCAAAGTATATCGCTATCGCCGCCATCGCCTGCTCGCCGCCCGAAAGCGACATAAGGCTCGTTATCACCTTTCCGGGAGGCTGCACGCTTATCTCGATGCCGCATTCCAGCACGTTCTCGGGGTCGGTCAGTATCAGCTCGCCGCTTCCCCCGCCGAAAAGCTCCTTGAATATGCTCTTGAAATTGCGGTTTATCTCATCAAAGCTCTGCATGAACACCGATTTCATCTTCTCGGTCAGCTCGTCTATCAGCCTGCAAAGCTCGTCCTTCGATACGTTCACATCTGTCAGCTGCGCCGACAGGAAATCATATCTCTCCCTTACCTCAGCGTATTCTTCTATCGCCCCCAGGTTGACGCTGCCCAGCGCACGTATCTTGTTTTTAAGCTCGGTCAGGTGCTTCTCCGCAGCTGCCATGTCCTCCACAGGCTGTGCCTGTTCGGCGGCAGTCGTGCGTGTCAGCTCATATTCGTCCCACAGCTTGTTCACCAGCTTGTCAAAGTCCGCCGAAACTGCGTTCCTGCGCTCCTCTCCACGGCTCAGCTGTGTCGCCAGGTTCTCCTTTTCGTCCAGCTTGTTCTTCTGTGAAGCCCGCAGCTTTTCTGCGCTCTCACCAAACTCCCGCTGCCTGCGGCGTTCCTCCTCCAGCTGCCTTGTCAGCTTTTCGGCTTCCTCACCGCTGTCCTTTATCTTCTGCCTTATGAACTCTATGTCAGCCTGCTTGCCCTTTATCTTTTCCTTTTCGTTCTCGATGTCCAGCGTCAGCTTGCCGCTGTCACTGTCACGGTCGTCGATGGTCTTTTCCAGCTGTGCTATGGCATCTTTGCAGCTGCCTATATCCTTCGATATCTCAGCGCCCCTTACTCTCATCTCCGAAAGTTCTGCGCTTATCTCGTTTCTGCGTTCACGCAGCCTTTCCTGCTCTCCCTGCGAATCTGTCAGCGCAGCTTCCTTTTCGAGTATCAGCCTGTCCACCTCGGCAGTGTCATTCAGGGTCTTGTCAAGGTCCTTGTCAGCCTGTAAGCCCTTCTCTTTCAGCTCACGCTCCTTCTCGCCGCTGTCCGCAAGGGTCTTGTCGCAGCTTTCGATAAGCTCGCTTACCCGCTTTATCTCCAGCTCCAGTCTCAGGCAGTCAGCCGAAAGCTGTGTTATGTTCTCCCTGACGCCCTCTATGTCTGCCGAAAGCTTTGCAGCTTCATTGCTAAGCTTTTCCTTTTCTTCCGCAGCCGACTTTCTGTCGCCCTCAAGCTTCTGCCTTTTCGCTTCAAGCTCGTTTATCTCATTTTTTCTTGTAAGTATGCCCGTGCTTTTTGAAACGCTGCCGCCCGTGTATGAACCGCCTGCGTTCACCACCTGTCCGTCCAGCGTTACTATGCGGAATTTGTATCCGTAAGTCCTGGCTATCCTCGAGGCTGCATCTATGTCCTCCGCTATGCATATCCTGCCCAGCAGACTCCTGACTATACCCTCATACTTCTTGTCGTAAGTCACGATGTCGCAGCCCAGCGCCACAAAGCCGTCCTCGCCCGAAAGCCTGTCGTTTTCCAGCCTTGTGCCCCTGACCGATGTCAGCGGCAGGAAAGTCGCTCTGCCCGCCTTGCTCTCCTTCAGCAGACGTATACCACGCTTTGCATGATCTTCAGTCTCGGTGACTATGTTCTGCAAAGCACCGCCCAGCGCAGTCTCAACTGCCACCGAATACCTGCTCTCGGCAGCTATCAGCTGCGCCACAGTCCCGCAGATACCGCTTATGCGCCCCTGCTTTACTGCGTTCATTATATGCTTTACCGAGTAGCCGAAACCCTCCATCGAACGTTCCAGGTCCTTTAGTATGTTCAGCCTGCTGACAGTCTCTGTCAGCGCACTGTCCGCCTGCGTGAATGTCGCAGCCGCCGCATCAAGCTTGTCTCTGCGCTTTTCGAGCAGCTTTGTCATTCCCCCCAGAACATTCTCTTTTTCCGACTTCGATTCCTGTGCCTGCGTCAGCCTGCCCTTCAATTTTGCAAGCTCCTTGTCCGCAAGCTCCCTGTTCTTTTCGGTCTCCTGTCTGTCCTCAGCCAGCTCGCCAAGCTGCTCGGCAGTTTCCTGTATGGTATTTTTCAGGTTCTCCGCCGTGAAACTCAGCCTTGACTTTTCCAGATAAGCCGCACTTATCTGCGAGTTCACCTCGCTCACAGCCTTGTCCGATCTGTCAGCCTCGTCCAGCAGTTCTCCGAATTCCTTTTCCTTTTCAGCAACAGCCCTTTCAGCTTCGGTCTGCTTTTTGCCCAGGTCATCAAGTTCGTCCCTGCGCTGTTTCAGTTCCGATTCCAGAAAATACTTGTCCGCCTTTGAATTCTCTATCTGCTCACGCAGCCTTGCTATGTTCTCCTCGATATGCGCAATGTCGTTTTCACACACCGCTATCTCGGCTTCACCGCCACGCCCCGCAAGCTCGGCTTCATGTATCTTCTCACTTATGTCCTCCGCATTTGCCGCACACTGTGCGCTCATGCGCAGTCCTTCTTCTATCTGCTTCTCCGATTCCGCAAGCTCTTCGCTCAGCGCCGAATACTGCTCATTCAGAAGCTTTATGCGCTCCTCGGTCTCGGCAAGCTTCACACGGTACTGTTCCAGCCTTGTCACCCACACCGATACCTCCAGTGCAGTCTTTTCATCGTCCAGCACCCTGAATCTCTTAGCCTTCTCACACTGCTTTTCCAGCGGACCGATCCGTCCCTCCAGTTCAGCCAGTATGTCTGTCAGCCTTGCGATGTTGTCCTCCGCTTCCACCAGTCTGCGCTCTGCTTCCTGTTTTTTGTAGCGGAATTTCGCCACGCCCGCAGCTTCCTCGAAGATGTCTCTCCTGTCGCTGCCCTTGCCGTTGACGATATCAGCGATACGACCCTGCCCGACTATGGAATAGCCGTCCTTTCCCAGACCCGTATCCATGAACAGTTCGTTTACGTCTTTCAGCCTGACCGAACTGCCGTTTATAAGATATTCGCTGTCGCCGTTTTTATAGAGCTTTCTCGATACCGACACTATCTCGCTGTCGATACCCAACGCCCCGTCCTCATTATCTATGGTAAGTGTCACCTGTGCAAAAGGCGACTCCTTCCTTGTGGCACAGCCGTGGAAAATAACGCCTGCCATTTTCTCGCCTCTCAGCGCCTTTGAGGACTGTTCGCCCATTACCCAGCGCATGGCATCGGAGATATTGCTTTTGCCCGAACCGTTAGGTCCCACAACGGCAGTTATGCCTTTGCCGAAGGTCAGCACCGTCTTATCGGGAAAAGATTTGAATCCCTGTAATTCAAGTCCACGCAGATACATTATTTTTCACCGCCTTTCAAATATTATTGTATACCAAATACCATGCTCTGAAATAATCGGTATATCTAAAGCAAATGCTCATACCTTTTGGCTATGGCTTCAAGGTATGCCTTTACATTTTTCTTATATTCTTCTTCTTTGTCTCCAAGATATGTCCTGCACATCTCATCTAGCTCACCCATGAATTCTCTCATGGGAACAAACTGCTCAGACGGCTCATCAAATATACAGTAAAAGCCCACGCAGTCAGGGTATTTCTCCCTGAAGCGCTCCTCTCTGTCAGGATTATCGGGAAACTCCGGCATTATCTCGCCCTGCTGCACTCCCGCCCCCTGCGAGAACCATCTCAGACCATCGAGAAGGTTCCGTTCGCTCCTGAACAGCAATGAAAAATAGTGGTGCATTTTATCGGAATGGTCAATATCCAGCTTCACTGTATCTACCTCACAACATCGTAAACTATGCCCACCGCATAAAACAGCACGGCTATCCCCGCAAGCACGGTAAACACCCACCAGGTCAGCACAGCATCTTTAGTCTGCTGTTCATCGACGGCGAACACACTGCTGTCCGTCTTTCCTACAATGACTTTTCTGTCATCGCCCCGCCTGAGATACCACATATTGACGCCACACACTGTGATGCCCCTGAACTTTTTGCCGTCCACATCATACACAGCCCTTGCCATTATCGCACGCCCCGCAGAGGGTCTTGTCCTCGGTATCCTTGCATTTATGACTTCCGTGTTCCTCTGCCTGACGTCCCGCCGCAGACGCACTGCCTTTATCAGCATCACGATGTTCCTTGCCAGCACCGCCGCAAGAAATGTTTCAAACAGAATGCCCTTTATAAGACTGTCATACATCAGAACCACCGCTCATGCATCTTGTGCAGAAAGTTCTCCGTAACGGGATATCCGCTTGCATCGCCTAAAACACTGTCGATACCGCAGTACGGACAAAGTGCTGTGCCGCAGCCCTCGTTTATCCAGCTCGACACTTCATCGGGGGCAAAGATCTTTCCGCAGTAAAAGCACCCGCAGACCTTGCTGCGCTTTATCAGCTTTTTGTTATATATGGAATATCTGTGCGCCGCTTCCGCATCATCAAGCAGCCTTACTTCGTAAAGCCCGATGCCGTTTTCCTCGGTGACCTTCACCTTGCAGCCCAAGCCTTCAAAATAACCGATGTTCGCTTTCTTCTGACCCACAGCCTTGCTCATGCAGCCTTTTTTAACTGCAAACACAAGTTCCTTGTTTGCGGTGAGTCTGCCATCTTTCTCAGCCTTGTCCAGTTCAGTCTCCATGCGCTGCCTGTATAACAGACCCTCGCACAGTTCCCTGAACGCAGGGTGGTAAAAACCGCCCACCATGTCCTGTTCGACTATCTCGCTTGCGTGCAGCCCGCATTTTATGACCCTTATGCCCGCTTCGGTGAAAGCCCCCAGCGCCCTTGCGGAAAGACCGAGCACCTCATCAAAGCTCATGGGCTTGTACTCACCGCTTTCAAGCAGTTTTGCAAGCCTTGTATTTTTCAGTATCACCACAGGGTAGATGCGCACCGTATCAGGACGTATAGCCATTATCTCATCAAAGGTCTCGTCCTCCTGCCGATGACCGCTTTTGTAAAGCCCTATCATCATTTGCAGTCCCAGTTCAAAGCCGTTTTGACGTATCAGCCTGCTTGCCCGTCTGACGTCCTCTGCGCTGTGCCCTCTCTCGTTAGCTGTCAGCACTTCGTCCGACATTGACTGCGCACCAAGCTCGATGGCTGTTACACCGTAGCTTTTGAGAATATCAAGTATCTCGCCGTCGATGTAGTCGGGTCTTGTAGATATGCGTATCCCCTTGAACCTCCCCTCGCCCACATACTTGTGTGCAGCCGACAAAAGTTCCAGCATGTAGTCTCTGGGTATAGCAGTAAAGCTGCCGCCAAAGAAAGCTATCTCGGTATCGGCAATGTCGTCCACCTGACCCAGTGCCTGCAAGCACGCCCTCTCCACATCGTCCTTGTGTGGCAGCTTCTGTTTGCCTGTTATGGCGTTCTGGTCACAGAAAGCGCATTTGTGCGGGCACCCTACATGGGGCACGAATATGGAGATGTTACTATGCATTTCGTTTTCCTCTTATAAGTTTGCTCGTTTGCAGGCTATGGCAGTTAAAGTGAGCTTCACTGTCATAAGTGAGCCGCTGTTCTCTCTGAGGGACAGCTTCCCCGCCCGCAGACTTCTCAGCCCCGATCCGATTCAGACCTTGACACCCATCAGCGATAAAGCTTCCTTAGCCGCATTCTGCTCTGCACTCTTTTTGGACCTGCCGATACCCTCACCGATGACATTGCTGTTGAGCTTCACCTGTACAGTGAACCTCTTGTCATGGTCGGGACCTTCCTCACCCTTGAGATAGTATTCTATCTTCTCCTCGGGATTGCGCTGAATTATCTCCTGCAATACCGTCTTGTAATCGTGGAAAGTCTCGGTGTGCGCAGGGTTGATGTCGTCGGGCAGGAAATTCATGATGTGCTTTCTCGCAGCCTCAAGTCCGCCGTCCAGATATATGGCAGCTATCACAGCCTCCATTGCATCGGATACTATCGACGCCCTCTCTCGTCCGCCCGTCAGCTCCTCGCCTTTTCCGAGGAATATGTACTTGCCAAGCTCTATCTTGTGGGAAAATTCAAATAATGCCTTCTCACATACCAGCGATGCCCTCAACTTCGTCAGCTCACCCTCGGGCAGATGCTTGAAATGCTCGAATATGTAATCCGATACCACTATGCTCAGCACCGAATCTCCCAGGAATTCCAGCCGCTCGTTGCTGTGACGCTGCTTCTTGTTCTCGTTTGCAAAACTCGAATGCGACAGCGCCTCGTAAAGCAGCCTGTCATTCTTGAATCGGTAGCCTATCCTTTTCTGAAAGGCAGCAAGGTTTCTCTCCTCGTCCATCATGCCTGCTCCTTTTTCATCTGCTCCAGCGCAGTTGTTATGGTGTCTATCACACCTGTCTCGGTGAACTGCTTTGCCTGTCTCACCGCATTGTAGAATGCCTTTGCGTCAGAACTTCCGTGAGCCTTGATGACAGGCTTAGCTGTGCCCAGCAGCGGCGCTCCGCCGTATTCCGAATAGTCTACCTTCTTCTTGAAGTTGTTTATGTCCTTCATTACCATGACCGCAGCCAGCTTCGATTTAGTGCTGCTCTTGAATATGCTCTTGAGCTCGCCCGAGAAGAACTTGCCCATGCCCTCGTACAGCTTCAGCATCAGATTTCCGCAGAAACCGTCAGCCACACATACATCGCAGTCGCCCAAAGGCAGCTGCCTTGCTTCTATGTTGCCCACGAAATTCACAGGCGCAGTTTTCAGCTGCTTGTAGGTCTCCAGCTCCAGCTCCCTGCCCTTCGATTCCTCAGCACCTATGTTCGCCAGCGCCACTCTCGGCTTGGCAACGTTCATTATCCTGTTCATGTATGCACTGCCCATTATGCCAAACTGTACCAGCATCTCGGGACGGCAGTCCGCATTCGCACCGCTGTCAAGCAGCATCGTCGGCTTCCCCGCAGTCGGCAGTATAGTCGCAAGTGCAGGGCGCTTTATGCCCTTTATCCTCTTTACGATGAATGTCGCACCTACCACCAGCGCACCTGTCGAACCCGCCGATACAAAAGCATCGCCCTCGCCGTCAGCCAGCATCTTCATGCCCACTGCCATCGAACAGTCCTTCTTGCCCTTGATGACCTCAGTAGGTTCCTCGCATATCTCTATAACAGTGTCCGCATGCCTTATCTTCAGTGCCGAGATGTCTATGCTGTTCTTCTTCGCACATTCCTTTATCTTGCTCTCGTCACCGACCAGTGTTATGTCCACACCAAAATCTCTCTGCGCATCAACTGCGCCCTTTATTACCTCCAGAGGTGCGTTGTCCCCTCCGAATGCGTCCATTACTATGTTCATCTTCTGACCTCCTTGTATTTTCCCGAAGGTCAGCCGTAGGAGGTAGACCCTCACGTCCCCGCAAGGACCTTCCTCTTACCTCTGACCTTCTGTCATCGCTAACTGTCAGGGTACAAGTTCCTCGTACCCCTCAGGCAGTTTTATCTCCTCGCAGCCTTCCTCAAAGCCGTTTATCATGATAAGCGCCGATGCCTTCTTGTCTCCGGGCACTTTTGTCTCGGGCTTTTCCAGACTTATCAGCACGCCTGTCTCTCCGTCAAATGTCAGCACCATCGTGCCGTCTTCGGTCTCAAAGGTCTCAGCCACCGTGCCGTCCGAAAAACTCTCCGCCGAAATAAATTCCTCAGCTTCAAAGTCATGACCCAGCAGGTATTCCGTCACCCCTGACTCCAGCACATCAGCCGCCGTCACAGGCTGCGCTGTTCTGCTCTCGCTGTCCGCACGGTAGTCAGCACCGTCTATATGATATATGTCATCTATAAGGCTTTCCCCATTCGTGAAGTCGCCCGAATATATCCTCATAAAATGGTAGTCGCTGCCGTTTACCTCCAGCATCTCGCTGTATTCATCCTCCAGCCCCTCTCCGCCATAGCTGACAGATAATGTCTTATCTATGGTGAAGCTGCGCTGTTCCAGCTTTTCTGCAAACGCACGGGTAAGGCTGCCCTCATAGTCCTTTGCGACCTCACTGCCTTCTTCCTCGTTCGTATCGGTCTCCTCTGCTTGTGTTTCAACAGCCTCGGTTTCCTCCGCAGTGACCTCAGTCACCTGCTTTGTCACTGCCCCGCCCACAACAGGCGCATCGCTCTCAGCTGCGCTCTCTGTTTTCCCGCCGCACCCTGTAAGTGCTGCGCACATCATAAGCGCCGCCGCAAAAGCGATCCTTCTTTTATCCATCATCATTTACCTCTCTTTTGTCCGTCAGCTTTCTCTCTGCATCATGGCGTTCTTTAAGCTTTCGGGAAGTTCTACCTCTCCCGTCCCCTCGCTGAATCCCATTACCTCATAGTGTGCGCCGCCCGATTCATACTCCTTCAGCACGCCGTCATCACCATAGGTGTACAAAAACGCCAGACTTTCACTGCTGCCGTTTATCTTCTCAGCACCGTCCTGCACGCCGCCGAACTTTTCCGCATCACTTATGAACGCACAGTGGAAAACGCTTTCCAGTACATGTTCATCAAAATGCTCGTCCTCGCCCACATACACAGGCACATTGCTGCCCTCGTTCGTCACCGACCACAGTTCGCCGTCCACTATGAACATCTCGCCCGTAACATTGCCCTCAGCATTTTTGTAGACATCGTGCAGCACATTGCCGTACACCTCTATCTCCTCGGTAACTTCACTGCCGCCCGACTGCTGCGAACACAGCGTCATCGAAAAATCATGTTTCTCTATCCGCTTTATGAACGCCGCCGTCCTGCTGTTTTCAAAGCTTTGTCCCTCAGTCTGCACCTCTGTCACGGAAGTTTCCGCCTCCGCCTTTGATGCATCTGTCACCTCAGTATTTTTCTCACCGCAGCCCGCCAGCATCAGGCAGACACACACTGCGGCTGTTATAGCCTTCTTCATCAGCATCACCCTGTCAGAAACCGCTGCGCTTCTGTCTTACAAAGTACATGATACCGCTTATTACCAGCCCTGTTACCGAAAGCAGCGCACCCCACTTTATGCAAAGCGGCACCGTCGAATGCAGCACTGCTTCATTTCCGTAAGGCAGCTTCTTGCTCAGTTCAAACAGCACGAATGCCCCGTACCAGCCAAATGCCAGCACAGCCTCAGTCAGTACATGCGCCAGAAAATTCTTCACCAGATCCTTAGGTTCATCTTTAAGGCTGAAACTGATGTACTCTATCAGCACAGCTGCCCTCGCAGCCAGCCATATCCATAAGGTCCTGTCACCACGAGCGATCGTCACCGTCAGAAAGACCAACACCGCCAGCCTCACTGCCGACCTTGTAAATTCTATCTTATAATCCTCTCTGTTCATGTTTTCACCTCAGATCTTTCTTTGTCCTTACCAGCCGGCTGCTGCGATCACGTATATACCATACCGATACACATACGCCCGTGCATACCGCCAGCACGATAAGCGACCCTATCAGCGCACAGGGTATGCACCTTGTAAGCATCTCGTGCATCGTGTATTCATCAAAGCCGCTGAATCTTTCGGGATATTTGTTAAGTATGATGTTGAAGCCGCAATACAGTCCCGTTATCGGCAGTCCCGTCAGCCATGACCACAGGTTCCTTTTCAGATAGTCCTTAGGTACATAGTCATTCTTTATCCCGCTCAACAGCATAGGTCCCAGCACAAACAGGAATGCAAAAAGTATCATCATCTTGCCGCCCGTCTCTGTGTAGTATTCTTCGTACAGCTTTTTGCCGTGCCCCACACAGAACATTGAATGTACCAGCAGAAACATCCCAACCACAGGGAACACGAATTCAGCCCCGGGCGAACAGGATATCACTGCGCCGCTCTCAAACCTTTTTTCCAGTGTGTGCGGGTGCTTTATCCACATCACTATCGGCAGTGCACCGCACAGTAAAGATAATATCACTATCCCTGTCAACACTAATATTCCCATATCCGTCAAGCCTTTCTCACAGCTCCGCCGTCAGCCTGTCCAGATCCGCAAGACCCCTCTCTGCCAGCAGCTTGTATTTCAGCTTCTTATCCTTCACACGCTCGCCCCACTCGGGCAGTATGCCCATATTGCAGCCCATCGGCTGAAAATTCTCCGTCTCGGGTGAGCTTATATACTTGCTGAGTGCCCCCAGCATAGTCGTCTCGGGCAGCGATACAGGCGTGAGCCCTTTTATCTGCCTTGCCATGTTCAGCCCTGCGAAAATGCCGCTCGCCGCACTCTCTATGTAGCCCTCAACACCTGTCATCTGCCCCGCAAAATAAAGCTCGGGGCGCTCCCTCATGTTGAACTGCTCGTTTAACAGCTTAGGCGAATTTATGAATGTGTTGCGGTGCATCACACCGTATCTCATGAACTCTGCGTTCTCAAGCCCCGGTATCATCGAGAACACCCGCTTCTGCTCACCGAATTTCAGGTTAGTCTGAAAGCCCACCAGGTTGTACATGCTGCCCGCCGTGTTCTCAGCCCTCAGCTGTACACACGCCCACGGACGTTTGCCCGTCCTCGGGTCGGTCAGTCCCACAGGCTTCAGCGGTCCGAACCTCAGCGTGTCCTCGCCCCTCTTTGCCAGCACCTCAACAGGCATGCAGCCCTCGTATACCTTAAAGCCGTCCTTCGAGAAATGCTCCCTGTCATGCTCCTTCAGCGGTGCGCTCTCTGCATTTACCAGCGCCTCGTAGAACCTTTCGTACTCCTCCTTGTTCATGGGGCAGTTGATGTAATCCGCATCTCCCCTGCCGTAGCGTGAAGCAAAGAACGCCTTTTCCATATCAAGGCTCTCAAAGGTCACTATCGGCGCCGCCGCATCATGGAAGTACAGGTATTCTCCGCATATCTTCCCTATGCTCTCAGCCAGCGCATCAGATGTCAGCGGACCTGTCGCTATTATCACCCTGCCCTCAGGCACCTCTGTCACCTCGTCCTCGATAACAGTTATGAACTCGCTGTTCCTTATGCGCTCTGTCACAGCATCAGAGAACTTCTCCCTGTCCACCGCCAGTGCGCCGCCTGCGGATACCCTTGCAAGCTCGGCACACTCCATCGTCACCGAACCCAGTCTGCGCATCTCCTCTTTCAGCATGCCTGCCGCCGACTCAACTCTGTCAGCTTTCAGGGAATTTGAACAAACCAGTTCCGCAAAACCTTTATACTTATGCGCAGGTGTGAACTTCCTGGGCTTCATCTCGTAAAGCTCACATTCAATGCCTGCCTTCGCCAGCTGCCACGCAGCCTCGCAGCCCGCAAGCCCCGCACCTATCACTTTTACTTTTTCGCTCATCTATCAGTTTCCTTTTTTCAGTCCAAAGGACATTCTATCGTTATCATAGTTTCCGCAAAGCCGTTTTTACGGTAAAACCGCAGACCGTCCTCATTCTCGGGGAATACCTGTGTGCGCACAAATGCCGCACCGTTTTTTCTGCCGTACTCCTTCGCAGCCTCCATAAGCTGTGTGCCTATCCCCCTGCTCCTGTATTTTCCGGAAACTACCATGTCCTGTATATACACATTCGTCTCGGGTCTCAGGCAGGGTATATCCTTCGCCGCAAGCAGTATTACATGGATAGACCCAACGACCTCGCCGTTATCTTCCGCTGCAAAAACAGCCTGCATATCACTGTCAAACAGTCCGTCATATATCCGTGCACCATTTTCGCTCATCACAAAATGCTGCGGCTGATATCCTTTTCAAGCTGCGCATACAGTCCGTTCAGGTACACCTCATCTGACCTCTGCGCCCTGCGTACAGTCACAGCTTATTCCTCGCCGCCTGCATTCTCACCCGAAAGGTTACGCTGATATCCGCAGTCGGGCTTGTGGCATATAAGTATGCCGTTCTTGCCGCCCTTCTGGAAAAGTGTGCTCTTGCATCTCGGGCACTTCTCCTCGGTGGGTATGTCCCATGTCATGAAACTGCATTCGGGGTTGTTCTCGCAGCCGTAATACTTCTTGCCCTTCTTGGACTTTTTCAGCAGCACTCTCTTTCCGCAGAACGGGCAGTCGCCGCCTGTCTCCTGAACTATGCGCTTTGTGTTCTTGCACTCGGGGAATCCCGAACAAGCCATGAATTTGCCGAACCTGCCTATCTTTATCACCATAGGCTTGCCGCACACCTCGCATATCTCGTCGGTGGCTTCATCGGGCACCTTCACACGCTTGCCCTCCATCTCCTTCTCGGCGTTGGAAAGCTCGCTGTCAAACTCCTTGTAGAACTTCTGCAAGGTCTTTACCCAGCCCGTCTTTCCGCTTTCAACGTCATCAAGACTCTTTTCCATGTTCGCCGTGAACTTCACATCAACTATCTTGTCAAAGTGTTCGCTCATCAGTTCATTGGTGACTTCGCCCAGGCTTGTGGGCTTCAGCTGCTTGCCGTCACGCTCAACATAATTTCGGTTGATTATGGTGGTCACAGTGGTCACGTAGGTGGAAGGTCTGCCTATGCCTGTCTCCTCAAATGCCTTTACCAGTGTGGCTTCGGTATATCTCGGGGGCGGCTGTGTGAAATGCTGGTTGCCCAGTATCTCTTTGGCAGTAAGCTTGTCGCCCTTTGTCAGCGGCGGAAGAACGTTCTTCTTTTCTTCCTCCTCGTCTTTGGATTCTTCATAAAGCACGGTAAAGCCGTCAAACTTCACCGAATATCCCGTAGCCTTGAACATAACGCCCTTAGCTTCTATGTCCACCGACATTGTGTCCAGCGTGCACCCTGCCATCTGTGATGCTATGAACCTCTCCCAGATAAGCTTGTACAGCTTGTACTGGTCTGATGTCACACCGCTCGCTTTAACAAGGTCAGGCGTTATCGCAGGGTCGGTGGGGCGTATAGCCTCGTGTGCGTCCTGCGCACTGCCCTTCGTCTTATAAACACGGGGCTTCTCGGGGATATATGCATCGCCGTACTTGTCCCTGATGAATTCGTAGGCAGCAGCCCTCGCTTCATCGGATATACGCAGGCTGTCGGTACGCATGTAGGTGATAAGACCCGTTGCGCCCATGCCGTTTATCTCAAGACCTTCGTATAACTCCTGCGCAGCCTTCATGGTGCGTCTGCCCTGAAATCCCAGTCTCCTCGATGCTTCCTGCTGCAAGGTCGAAGTCGTGAAAGGCGCTGCGGGATTTTTCTTGCGCACGCTCTTTTTCACCTTTTCCACCGTGAACTCAGCATCGCTCAGCCTTTGCAGTATCGCATCGGCATCAGCCTTGCATTTCAGTTCGGGCTTCACCCCGTCAACAGTGTCCACCTTAGCTGCAAAGGGCTTCTTGCCTGTCTTTGCAGTGAACTGTGCATCTATCGACCAGTATTCCTGTGACACGAAAGCACGTATCTCGTTCTCCCTGTCGCATATCATCTTTACCGCCACAGACTGCACTCTGCCCGCTGAAAGCCCACGCCTTATCTTCCTCCACAGGAACGGTGAAAGCTTGTAGCCCACTATCCTGTCCAGTATGCGCCTTGCCTGCTGTGCGTTCACCAGGTCCATGTCTATGGTCCTGGGATTGCTCATTCCTGCGTCTATACCGCTCTTGGTTATCTCGTTGAAGGTCACACGGTTCTTGTCGTTCATGTCCAGTCCCAGCAGCTGTGCCAGGTGCCAGCTTATGGCTTCTCCCTCACGATCGGGGTCTCCTGCGAGATAAACATGGTCGCTCGCCTTAGCCTTTTTCTTTATCTCTTTGATAAGGCTCTCCTTGTCCTTGATGTTTATATACTGCGGCTCGAAATCATTTTCTATATCAACTCCCAGCTTGGATTTCGGCAGGTCTCTCAGGTGACCCATCGAAGCCACCACCTCGTAATCTCCGCTGAGATATCTCTTTACCGTTTTCGCCTTGTGAGGCGACTCTACTATTACCAGATCTGACAAATCATTCTCTCCGTTTCTTACCTCTCGGGGTATGGATTTTTACAGTAAACGACACATACTATCACTCACCCCCGCTGCATATCTGTGCAGTCGGGATAAGTCAGTCGTTCTATATTCATTCGGCTGTTTCTCAGCCCTGCATTTTCTGTCTCTTTCATTATCTCACTAATTTACAATACACGGTCCGCAATAGATAGTGTTTTTTTGAGGAGCGCCGCCAAAGCGCTCATTCTCTATCACGGATAGTGGATCATTAATTCAGCTTATATCTTTTGCCGGGCAGCGACGACACTATGCCGTCAAGCTCAAGCCCCGTCACGCAGGGCAGTATCTTTATCATGTCAAAGCCGCTCCTCATGATGAGTTCGTCCATCGAAAGCTCGCCGTTCTCCCTCAGCAGTTCACAGACTACCCTTTCGTCGGGCGTAAGCACCTTCATCTCACTTATATCTGCCCGCTGCTTCACAGCTTTTTCCTGTGCAGGCTTTTTTACAGACCTCGCCGTGCTGTCATCCCCCGCTGCCGTCCTTGCAGACCCCGCAGCAGCGCCCGCAAGCTTGTGGCTGCCCTTCGGGATATCCCCACGTTCTTCCAGCACCCTTACCAAGTCAGCGCCGTCAAACAGCGGTACACAGCCCTTTCTCAGCAGGTCACGCTGACCGTAATACTCGGTGCTGTACAAAAGGTGCGGCGGTACAGCAAACACAGGCACGCCCAGCTTTTCAGCCCATTCGCAGTTGTCAAGCCCCTTGCTTTCCGCAGATGCCTCCGCCACGATGACCGCACTCGAAAGTGCCACCGCCAGTCGGTTCCTCTTGTGGAAATTCATGCCGCCACGCTTGTTCGGGGCATGTTCGCTTATCAGCAGCCCGCCCGATACCAGCCGTTCTTTGAGTTCCTGCGAACCCTTAGGATATTCCTGTTCAAGCGATGTGGGATAAACAGTCAGCGCAGCTCCGCCGTGCCTCAGTGCATTTTCGATGACCTGCGCATCAGCACCCTCAGCGAACCCGCTTGAAAGCACAAAACCCCTCAGCGTCAGTTCTCTGCAAAGCACCGCTATCAGCGATGAGGTGTACCTCGTCGGCTGCCTTGAACCCACTATGTGCACCACAGCCCTGTCATTCAGCAGCCCCGTGTCTCCCTGACAGAACAGCACCGCAGGCGCATCGTCAAGCCTTCTCAGCCTTTCGGGATAAGCATCGTCATCTATGCAGACCACCTGCTGTCCCAGCCCAAGCGCCTCATTCAGCAGACTTTCAGCATCATCAGGCTTTATCCGTGCAGCCTTCTGTCTCTCAGCATCAGTCAGCCCGACGACCTTGCCCGCCATCATGTCTCTGCACAGCTTTTCTGGGTCACAGTCCTTGTCGGCTGTCTCCCATAAACGCCTGCTGCCCGCCCCGAATACCAGCGCCGTCCACAGCCAATATACCCTGTTATCCAAGTCAGTCACCCCGCCTTGTCATTTCCCACAGGAAGATAGTCGCAGCCGTCGCCGCATTCAGCGAGTCGATATGCCCGTGCATGCTGATAGTGACCCTGCCGCTGCAAAGCCTGACATGTTCTTCTGCCAGCCCCCTGCCCTCGTTTCCGATGACCACAGCGCAGCCCTTCGAGAAATCATATCTCAGCACATCAGTGCCGCCCTCTATCACCGCCGCAGCCGTAGGTATCCCCTTGACCGCAAAGGTCTCAGCGACCTTCTCAAAGTCCTTCTCCACGAATATGTCCACTCTCGGCATGCTTCCCACCGCCGACCTTACAGTCTTAGGGTTGTACAGGTCAACGCAGTTGCCCGCCAGCACTATGCCATCCAGTCCCATCGCATCGGAAGTCCTTATCATCGTCCCCAGATTTCCGGGGTCCTGCAATCCGTCCATTATCAGGTACTTTCCGCCCGCCTTCAGCGCTTCGCCCGAAAACGGCTTATCCATGCACTCAGCCACCACGAATATTCCCTGACAGCTGTCAGTGTCGCTTATCTTATCGGCTATCTCATGGGTTATCACGAACCTCTTGTTCTCGGGCAGTTCATCAAGGGTATCCCTGAACCACTCAAGTTCATCGCCGAAGGTACCCTCAACATAGTATACCCCCCGAACATTGATGATGCCGCCATTCTTCACATCATCGAGCACAGCATCGACACAGCCCCTTATGCCCTCTATGACGAAAAGCCCCGTTTCACGGCGGTATTTTCGGTTTGAATACAGCTTCGCCAGCTGCTTTATCTTAGGGTTGTCCTTTGATGTTATGACCACTGTGTCCTGCCTCCTCTCGGTGATATCTCACAAACAAATTCAACACTATTGTCATGATTTATACAAATATTACAAAGTGTTAACATTGTCCTGCCGCCCTCATTATAGAACAAAACACGCATAGCCGATGACCGACCTGCGTGTTTTTTCACTATTAAAGAGCTGCCTTAGCCTGCTCAACTATCGCAGTGAAACCTGCGGGGTCGCTGATAGCGATCTCAGAAAGCATCTTTCTGTTCAGGTTGATGCCTGCCTTGTTCACACCGTTCATGAAGGTGGAGTAGTTGATGCCGTTCATCTTGCAAGCAGCGGAGATCCTTGTGATCCAGAGTCTTCTGAAATCTCTCTTTCTCTGCTTTCTGCCGATGTAAGCATACTGACCGCTCTTCATTACGGCCTGCTTAGCCATCTTGAAGTGCTTGCTCTTCGCACCGAAGTAGCCCTTTGCAAGCTTCAGTGTCTTATTTCTTCTCTTACGAGTCATCATTGCTCCCTTAACACGAGCCATAGTTATTACCTCCTAGAATTATTACAAATTTTACTTCCCTACAACTCGTCTTACTTCTTGTAAGGGATAAGAGCCTTTACGTTTGCTATGTTGGTATCATCAGCGTATGCTGCGTTTCTCAGAATTCTCTTTCTCTTGTGATCCTTCTGATTGAGTCTGTGTCTCTTATTAACGTGCTGGAACTTTACCTTGCCGGTACCTGTTACTCTGAAACGCTTCTTAGCGCCCGAATGTGTCTTGATCTTAGGCATTTGATTTATCCTCCTTAGTATTATTACTTGCCTGCTTTGGGCGCAACGAACATTACAAGACTGCGCCCCTCCATCTTGGAAGGCTTATCAACAACTCCCACCTCGGAAACAGCTTCCTTGAACTTCACCAGCAGTTCTTCGCCGAACTGAGGGTGTGCAACGGTACGCTTGCGGAATCTTACCGACACCTTCAGCTTATCTCCGCCTTTAAGGAACTTTATTGCCTGATTGACCTTGGTCTCAAAGTCGTGGGTATCGATGGTAGAGGACATTCTTATCTCCTTTATCTCGATGACCTTCTGATTCTTTCTCGCTTCCTTCTCACGCTTCTGCTGCTCGAACAGGAATTTTCCGTAATCCATTATCCTGCAAACGGGCGGTGTAGCCTGCGGAGCGATCTTCACCAGGTCAAGATCCTTCTCAAATGCGATCTTCAGCGCTTCATCCGCACTGATTATACCGAGCTGTGTTCCGTCAACGTCGATGACCCTGAGTTCCTTGTCTCTGATCTCCTCGTTGAGCTGATGTTCCTTGCTGCTAATAGTCAAGCACCTCCAAAATAAAAATTAAACGGGCACAGAAAACTCCGTACCCGTGGCATATCACAACAACGCAGTGCTGTCCGCACCGCCGTAATATTCACTGTTTACCTCTTTGCAGCCCGCAGGCGCCCAAGGTGAGAACGGAATGTTCTGCTTTGTTTACCCAAGTATTATACCACCTTTTCTCCCGCTTGTCAATAGCCGCAGAAAAGATTTTATGACTTTTTTGTAAATTATCCCGCAGACTATACGTCAAAGCCTGGACAACGGATAGAACATCATGTAATGCAGCAGGGGTTCTGTCAGCATAACACCCCAGAAGCCTCTGCCCTCCACTTCACACTTATCTAAGTAGTACAGTTTGAACACCATCAGCAATATCGGCATGACGATGATGAACAAAACAAACATCGCCTCCGAGAAAGTCACCACAAACAGCAGCATCGCCCCCGTACACAGCAAAGCATCAATGATAATGTAAAGCCAGCGTTTCGGGTACCCTTTTCTGAAATTTCTGTCGTCTGCGATAAGCACAGCGCCCATCACATCTGCTGCCATGAGCACCGCTATGAATATCACCTTTCTCATATTGCTGTCAGCTTGACGCACCAGCTCATATATCCAGTAGCCAAGCACCGTCATCGGCGGTATGAAACGCAGTATATACCGCATTTTTCCGAGTGCTCCTTTTTCCTTTGATCTCATATCGTTTTTTCACACCTTTTCCGAAATAACTTCCTCCGCTGCGATAAAACAAAAGGTCACCACAAGCGACAGGCTCACATTCCCGCAAACCGCCGCCGTGACGATGTACACCGCTCCCACGATAAGCAGCATTATCCTCACTGTCCTTGCCGCCCTGCCCTCACAGACCATCTCCAGCACCCGCCCGCCGTCAAAATACCGAAACGGCAGCAGGTTGAACGCCCCGAGAAACAGGTTCACCGCCGCAAAAAAGCAGTCCCCTTTATAAAGGTATGCCGCACCCGCCAGCAGAAAATTCACACCGCAGCCCGCCAGCAGCACCGCAGCATCTCTGCCGAAACTGTCCATTCTCCCACGGGGCGGGGTTATGCGTATGCCTCCGCCGTAAAGGGTTATCGCTTCGGGTCTGCGGCGGAATATCAGCATGAAAAACAAATGACCGCACTCATGCAAAGCACAGCACAAAAGCATGACCATCAGCCTGCCCGCATCTGCGCCGCCTTTAAGCAGCATGACCGCCAGCACAGCAGGAAAACTGAAATCCACTCCCAGCCATACCCGCCTGTATCTCACACGCCACAAGTTCATCACCCCGCTTGATACTATGCGGGACGATGTTCATTTATGCCGAATGCAGGTGCAAAGCAGCCGTCAAAAGCATATCACCGCCTGCGAATGCTTATCTCGCCGCTCGATACACTTTCCCTGCTGCCGTCCTCGTGCTCGACCAGCAGCCTGCACCTCTCGTCCACATCTATCAGCCTTGCAGGTACCTTATCATTGCCGTGTATCAGGTTTATCTTCTCGCCACGCCAGATAAGCCTTTTGCGGTAGCCCTCAAGGAAAGTATCCTCAGCAAGCTCCCTGTAATACCTCATGAATTTCGATATCACCAGCCCCGCCATGCGGTTGCGTGCGTCCTCCGCAGGCGTATCCAGCACAGCCCCTGCGATATCCCTTATCTCCTCGGGGAATCCCCCCTCAGGCTCGTATACATTTATGCCTATGCCGCACACCGCATAGTCCAGCCCGCCGCTTTCCAGGCTGAATGACGCCTCTGTCAGTATGCCGCATATCTTTCTGCCGTCAAGGTATACATCGTTCACCCACTTTATGCCGACGTCTCTCCCGCCGACTTCCTCCGCTGCCTCAGCCACAGCCACCGCCGCAGCGGTAGTTATGCGCACAGCGTCCGCCGCTGTCATCTCGGGTCTCAGCAGAATGCTCAGGTACAGCCCCGTGTCCGAAGGCGAGAAAAAGCTCCTCCCCATTCGCCCTCTGCCCTTTGTCTGCATGCCCGCCGCCACAACAGTGCCTTCCTTTGCACCCGCCGCAGCCAGTTCACGCAGGCGTATGTTCGTTGAATCAGTCTCCTTGTACACAGTCAGCTCTGCGCCGCAGTCAGCAGTCAGGTACTTCTCTATGCCCGCAGCCGAAAGCACATCGGCAGCCTCAAGGCAGTAGCCCCTGTTAGTCACCGCATCGATGCTGTAACCCTCACTTTGCAATCCCTTGACCGCTTTCCATACCGCACCTCTCGTGCAGCCCAGCTCAGCAGCTATCTCAGCCCCCGAAAGGTACTTGCCCCTGTTGTGCTCAAAAAGCCTTATCAGCTCGTCCTTTACTGCCAAATCCCGTCACTCCCTCTGCAAAACATTCAGGTCCACTGCGCCGTCTATGCCCGCAATGCGGCCCGTGCCGCACCTCTGCCACAACAGCCAGTCACCCTCGTATGTCGTCTCGTTGACATAGTGCGCCAGCCACACAGGTCTGTCATTCCTGTTCTCCCAGAATTTCTCCAGGAAATCCCTGCTGCTGTACAGCATGGCTTCATAGCCGCTCTTTTCCACCTCATCAGCGAAGGCTTCATATACCTCGCTGAGATCATGTATGCTCATTCCGTAATTCTGGAAATTCTGAAAATCCTCCCAGTCAAACGCTATGGGCAGGTCAAGCTGCTGACCGTCCAGCACCTCGACTATCCTCCTTGCCGTCTCCCTTGCGCCTTCCTGTGTGGTGTCTGTCGAATAGAAATACACACCCACGTCCAGTCCCGCAGCCACAGCCCCCGACATGTTGTCATAATAACATTCATCAAGGTCAGCGCCGCCGTATTCGCCGTAGCCCATGCGCATCAGCACAAAGCTGCACCCCTCCGCTGCGACCGCATCGTAGTCCACATCGCCCTGCCAGCGTGAGACATCTATGCCGAACTCCCTGTCGGGTGCGTCATACTGCTGCATAAAGTCGCTGAAATATGTAACGCTGTCATCATAGTATGGGTCTGTCACCGTGCCGCCCACAGTAACATTTACCTCCTGCGACATAAGATTGCCGCTGCCGTCGGAAATATACACCGTTATGTAATAAGTCCCCGCCGCCGAAGTATCTACCTCGCCGTCCCAGCTCATGGTCGGCGCACTGTCGTAGTTGTCCGCATAGCTGAGATAGTCGTTCGGGTCAAAGTATTCGCCCACGCCCACATACATGTCATATCCCAGCAGCATCACAGGCGGCGTTGTATCCACCACGTTGTATGTTACCGTCTTTTCAGCTTTGCCGCCGTCAAGCTCCAGCTCCAGCGTCACCTCGTGCTCCCCGAGTTCCTCTGTGTCCAGCATCTCATCGCCGTTTAAAAGCTTTGCATTGCTGTCAAACATGAACTCCGAAAGCTTCACCTGCTGATACACCTCGACAGTGTCCATGCAAGCTAAGTTTATATCATCGGGGTCAGCCTTTTTCTCCGCCTTCTTCTCACTCTTTTCAGGCTGCTCCTTTTTCGTCGCAGCAGTAGTTTCGACAGGCTTCTCCTCCTCATCGGTGGTCACCTTTTCTTCGCTGACCTCCCTGTCCTCCGCCGCCGTCACAGCTTCCCTGTCCGTCACATTTATGTCCTGTTTTATCTCAGTGCCGCAGCCCGCCAGAATAAGTGCGGCAGCCGCAAACGCCAGTGCCTTCCTCATTCGCCGCTTACCTCCAGCGCTTTCAGCAGATTATCGTAAAGCTCGGGAAATTTCTTCTGCATGCGTATGGGACGAAGGTCTGTCCCCGTGAAACAGTGTGTCGTCCTTGCAGTCAGCGAAAGCTGCCCCGTAGTCAGGTTCGTCACCTCGTATTCCAGTTCAAAGCGGCAGCCGTTGAAATCCACCAGCCTGCACCTTACTTCAAATTCGTCCCCGAACCTCACAGGGTATTTGTATTCGCACGAAACACTCAGCACAGGCGAAACTATGCCCTGTCTCTCGGTGAATTCAAAAGGGCAGCCCAGCTGTTCCATCATGTCAACACGGGCTTCCTCCAGCCAGCGCACATAATTCGAGTGGTGAACTATATCCATGCGGTCGGTCTCATAATAATATGCCTTGCGGCGGTAAGGTACGTATTCTTTCATTTTTTAGTCCTTCTTTCGTAAAATAGATCAATTTATATTGTATCATATTTCCATTCAATTTGCAAGCACAGCCCACGCCGCCCCGAAGTATGTTTTTGTATATTCTCCCCCGACGATTGACAACCCCCCGCAGGCTGTGTTATAATTTATATTGTTTACCATACCTGAAAATTTTTCCCACAGGAGGGCATACCATGAGATTCAGACCATGTATAGATATACACAACGGTTCCGTCAAGCAGATAGTGGGCGGCAGTCTTGCGGACGAAGGCAATAAAGCACAGGATAACTTCGTCTCCTCGCAGGACGGCAGCTATTACGGCGAACTCTATAAAAGCCGTGGGCTTACAGGCGGTCATATAATAATCCTGAATCCCGCAGGCAGCGAATTCTATCAGGCGGACGTCACTCAGGCACATAAAGCCCTTGCCGCATTCGAGGGCGGTTTGCAGATAGGCGGCGGCATAAACAACGAAAACGCCGCAGGCTTTCTCGATAAGGGCGCCTCACATGTCATCGTCACCAGTTTCGTTTTCCGCAACGGCGAGATAGATACCCATAACCTCGAACTTATGAAACGTGCAGTCGGCAGACAGCGCCTTGTGCTTGACCTTTCATGCCGCAGGCGTGATGACGGCTACTACATCGTCACCGACCGCTGGCAGAAGTTCACCGATACCAGACTTTGCTATGATACCATCGAACGCCTGCGTGACAGCTGCGACGAATTCCTTATCCACGCAGTTGACGTCGAAGGCAAGGCGCACGGCATCGAGGAAGAAGTCGCAAAGCTGCTTGGCAGCATCGAAGGCATTCCCGCCACTTACGCAGGCGGCATCGCTTCATTCGATGACCTCGAAAAGCTTGAGACTCTCGGTCGGGGCAGGGTGGATTTCACCATAGGCAGCGCCCTCGATATCTTCGGCGGAAAGCTGGATTTCGATGAGGTCTGCGCTTTCGGCAAAGCATCGGGATAAATATACGCATCATCAAAAAGGCACACCTGCGTTTTCAGCAGATGTGCCTTTGTTATACCGCTATTATGCGCCGAGAAGCTTTTTCAGTCTCTCGTCAACTGCCTTGAGGAAGTCCTCAGTGTTGACCTTCTGCTTGTTCTCCAGCTTGGAAAGCAGGTACAGGTCGCCTGTCATGATACCGTCCTCAATGGTCTGTATGGTAGCCTTTTCCAGACAATCAGCAAAGTTCACCAGTTCGGGCAGTTCGTCCAGTTCACCTCTCTTGCGGAATGCGCCTGTCCATGCGAACAGTGTTGCAACAGAGTTGGTGGAAGTCTCCTCACCCTTCAGGTGCTTGTAGTAGTGTCTCTGAACAGTGCCGTGTGCAGCCTCATACTCGTAAACACCGTCAGGCGATACCAGTACAGAGGTCATCATAGCCAGCGAACCGTAAGCAGTAGCCACCATGTCACTCATAACGTCGCCGTCGTAGTTCTTGCAAGCCCAGATGTAGCCGCCGTTTGAACGTACAACTCTTGCAACAGCATCGTCTATCAGTGTGTAGAAATACTCAATGCCTGCTGCATCGAACTTAGCCTTGTACTCACCCTCGAATATCTCGCTGAATATGTCCTTGAAAGTGTGGTCATACTTCTTGGAGATGGTATCCTTTGTTGCGAACCATACGTCCTGCTTAGTGTCCAGCGCAAAGTTGAATACGCTTCTTGCAAATGAAGCTATTGAAGTGGACTTGTTGTGCATGCCCTGAATAACGCCGTCGCATTCAAAGTTGTAGATGGTCTCACGGGTCTCGTTGCCGTCCTTGTCAGTGCATACCAGTTCAGCCTTTGAACCCTCGGGGCACTTCATTTCAACGTTCTTGTAAACATCGCCGTAAGCGTGACGTGCGATGGTGATGGGCTTAGTCCATGTGGGTATATAGGGTGTTATGCCCTTTACCAGTATGGGTGTCCTGAAAACAGTGCCGTCCAGCATTGCACGTATAGTGCCGTTAGGCGACTTCCACATCTCCTTCAGGTCATACTCTGTCATTCTTGCAGCGTTAGGTGTGATGGTCGCACACTTAACTGCAACGCCGTACTTCTTGGTAGCATTGGCAGAATCAACAGTTACCTGATCGTTTGTCTCATTTCTGTGAACAAGTCCCAGATCATAATACTCTGATTTGAGATCGACATAGGGTGTTATCAGTATGTCCTTGATCTCCTGCCAGATGATACGGGTCATCTCGTCGCCGTCCATCTCAACCAATGGTGTTTTCATTTGGATTTTAGCCATTATAATAGCCCTCCTTACTTATTTTGAACGGGCAGGGGCGCTGCCCCTCCCCCTTTTTTCCTGTTATTTATTGCCTGTCCCGACCACACCGCCGGGACCACAGTCCGTGCGCCCCTTTCGGGTGAAGATCTATATGCCGTTTACTGTGCCTCAGTCACATTCCTTCCAGCATCATAATTAACTTAACGATGAATACAAGTATCGCCGCCGCCAGCGCACACAAAAAAAACGGCCCCGTCCTTCTCCTGCTTTCCTTTTTTGAACGTGCAAAGAATATCCGCTGCTTGCGGTATTCTCCGCCCACAGCAAATATGCCCGCTAAGACGATCGCAAAGATAAGGTCACCGCCAATGACCAGCGATAACAGCCATGATATCACAGTCGATATGAATATCGCTACCTCCACCGCACCGTATTTCAATGACTCGGTCAGCGTGTAGCCCTCCTTGCCGTTGTACCTTATTATAGCACCTGTCACCGAACCCAGTCCGAAGGGTATCAGCAGGTCGAGCCCCCTGACACCGAAAGCGTAAAACAGCCCCATCACAGCCAGCGACGACACCATGAACCAGACACCCGATAATATCAGCCCGAAGAACCTGTCACTGTCGCCCGAATGCTGTACGCCCGAACCGCCCTTGAAAACAGCCGTCAGGTACAGCGCATCATGCAGGTTGTCGTCACGGGCTTTGTTCATGGCATCACGGGCTTTCAGGCGGCGTATCATCTCCTGCGTCTCAGCCTGCCACTTGTCATAACTTTCATAGGTCGAGCCTGTGTAGCTGTCCTTTTCCTCAGCCGTCTGCCCCTCGTAAGCCACCTTCTCGCCGTAGCCCTTGTCCTTTTTCAGACCTTCCTCCAGCCATTTTTCATACTCTGTCTGTACAGTCAGGTCAACGGGCGGCTTGCGGTTTTCAAGCTCCCTCACCTTTTCTTCAAGTTCTTCCTCATCGGGAACTATGTCATCTTCACCGAACAGCGCCGACATTTTTTCATCACGCACTATCCTGCCGCTTCCCGCTTTTTCAGCAACAGTCAGGGGATCCTCCGCAAGCTTCTGATGCTTCATGACCATGCCCTTGGTTATCTTGGGACCCTCGCCCATCTCCTTGAGCTTTTCCTCAAAAAACTCCTCACTGAGCTCCTCGTTCTCACCGCCAAAAAGTGCGTCCATGCTGCGCCTGCGGTCTATTCTTTTGTCATCAGCCATAACACGCCTCCCGTTCTGCACATATCCTGCACCAAAAGCACCACCGTAAGCAAAACAGCCATGCTTATGCACTTTATCTTTTTCCTGCGCCACGCTGCGTCCTTTTCAGAGAACCTGTTCTTCACCACCAATATGATGACAGCTATAAACCTCGTTTCGATATTTCTTTCAGCCTTCCGATCACGCCGCCGTCAGCTGCGCACAAACATCAGTATCAGACCCGTCACCAGCAGTATTATGCTTGCGATTATCTTTATCCTGTTCAAGTACCAGTTGCTGCTCCTGTTTGGGAACACTAATTTCAGCACCACAAATATCACCCCGCACAGCACCACCGCAATGATGATACCGGGCAGCCTGCTCGATGAACTCATATCGTCTTTCTCCTTGTCCTTTGTCTCCCAGACACCGCAGTCTCCCGCACTGTCGGTAGATCTTTTTTGCCATGCCACATCTCTATATACCGTGACACAGCCGTTCTCTCTTTTTTCGCATTCTCTGACAGCCGCTCACCCAAAAGCAAGCAGCCGCCACAAAATACGATATCAAAGCATCACAGCAAGGCAGGGGGAGCCCCGCCCGCCGTCAATGCAAAGTTCCATAAAACACACAGATATCCATGCATCATTAATACATAACAGCCATTCTTCCCCCGCCAACAGCAAGAAAAGACCGACCTGTTATTCCGACAGTTCAACACAGTCTCACGACCTCATGCCCCTGTCAATAATCATGCATCATGCATTATGAATTATGGTTATCCCTTTGGCATACCGGCTGAAAATGCGGTAAACAAAAGGAGAATTGAGTGTTGTATATCTTTCCCCCGCCTGCGGCGGGGGAAAGATAACCGCCACCTATATTCAATTCCCAATATAACATCGTTTATTTTGGTGTTTCAGTGGGATAACCACATTATGAATTACTTAGAAAGCTGTTCTCTTGTGTAGTCCAGCAGACCGCCTGCAAGAATGATATCCTTAGTCCTGCCTGTCAGCTCGCAAAGTACAGGTATCTCAGCACCTGTTGACTTGTTTACAACAGTCAGCTGTGTCTTGCCTGCTTCAATGTCAGCTCTGACATTTGCTATCTCTATCTCGTCACCCTGTCCGATCTTCTCGTAATCAGCCTCGTTTACGAATGTCAGCGGCAGAATGCCCGCATTGATCAGGTTAGCCCTGTGTATACGTGCAAAGCTCTTTACCAGAACTGCCTTTATGCCCAGGTACAGGGGTGCCAGTGCAGCGTGTTCTCTCGAAGAACCCTGACCGTAGTTGGAACCGCCCACAATGATGGACTTCTCCATGTTCTTTGCCCTTCTGGGGAAATCCTCGTCGCATACTGTGAAGCAGTGCTGCGAAATAGCGGGAATATTAGATCTCAGAGGCAGTATCTTTGCGCCTGCGGGCATGATGTGGTCGGTGGTGATGTTGTCGCCGACCTTCAGCGATACCTGACAGCTGATGTTGTCCACCAGCGGTGCAGTCTCGGGATAAGGCTTTATGTTGGGACCACGCAGTACCTCAACGCTGTCCATGTCAGCCTCAGCCACAGGGGGAACTACCATGTTGTCGTTGATCTTGAAGTGCTCGGGCACCTTGATCTCAGGCATCTCGCCCAGTGTGCGGGGATCTGTCAGCACGCCTGCAACTGCCGATGCAGCAGCCAGCTCGGGCGATACCAGATATATCTGACCGTCCTTAGTTCCCGATCTTCCCAGGAAGTTACGGTTGAATGTTCTCAGTGAGATACCCTTTGAGTTGGGCGCCTGACCCATGCCTATGCAGGGACCGCATGCGCTCTCCAGTATCCTTGCACCTGCTGCGATCATGTCAGCCAGTGCACCGTTCTCAGCGATCATGTTGAGCACCTGCTTTGAACCGGGTGCGATAGCCAGCGATACGTCAGGGTGAACAGTCTTGCCCTTGAGTATGTGTGCCACCTTCATCATGTCAACATAAGAGGAGTTAGTGCATGAACCGATGCAGACCTGATCTATCTTCATGCCGCTCAGTTCTTCAACAGTCTTGATGTTGTCAGGGCTGTGCGGACATGCAGCCATAGGTACCAGCGCACCCAGATCAATGTCGATGACCTCATCGTAAACAGCGTCATCATCAGCCTTCAGTTCAGTCCATACCTCAGCCCTCTCCTGTGCCTTCAGGAAGGAAAGTGTGATCTCGTCAGAGGGGAATATAGATGTTGTAGCACCCAGCTCAGCACCCATGTTTGTAATGGTAGCTCTCTCGGGAACAGACAGTGTCTTTACACCCTCGCCGCAGTATTCGATGACCTTGCCTACGCCGCCCTTAACGGACATTCTTCTGAGTACCTCGAGGATAACGTCCTTAGCCGATACCCAGGGAGACAGCTTGCCTGTCAGGTTCACCTTTACGATGTTGGGGTAGGTTATGTAATAAGCGCCGCCGCCCATTGCAACAGCAACGTCCAGTCCGCCCGCACCGATAGCTATCATGCCGATACCGCCGCCTGTGGGGGTGTGGCTGTCAGAACCTATCAGGGTCTTGCCGGGGATACCGAAACGCTCCAGATGTACCTGATGGCAGATACCGTTGCCGGGTCTGGAGAAATATATACCGTGTTTTTTGCAGACAGAACCGATGAACCTGTGGTCATCAGCATTCTCAAAGCCCGACTGGAGAGTGTTGTGGTCGATGTATGCCACGCTCTTTTCAGTCTTGACTCTGGGCACGCCCATTGCCTCATATTCAAGATAAGCCATCGTGCCTGTTGCGTCCTGGGTAAGAGTCTGGTCGATGCGTATACCGATCTCCTGTCCCTTTACGAACTCGCCGTCAACAAGATGAGCTTTGAGGATCTTTTCAGTCAGTGTAAGTCCCATGTGATCATTTCCTTCCTTGTTTAAATGCAGGGCGGAATGCCCCTGTTTTTACATACTCATACATTATCTATTATATACTAAAACAGCTTTTCTGTCAAGTTATGGTGTCAAACCCTCCACGGAAATCAATTTTTGCGTAATTCAAAGGTTTTAACATGCATTACGGCTGTAAAATATGGTGTTGAGTGTATTCCCCACGCCTTCGGCGGGGGGAATACACAAAAATACAGCTTTGTTTTGTCAAAATTGATTCCCGTGTAAACCCCTCACGCAAGACCTTTTCAGCCACGACCCGATGCCCGCAATATCCCAAACCGCCACACCAAAAAACAAAAGCGGCGCACCCGATCGGCACGCCGCCACATCAACATTATTCAGACTCCCGCCAAGCCCGAACCGTCACTCCCCGTCAACAGGTCTGCCGCAGAATTCCGCCATAGCCCTCAGCTTTTCCATAGTCGCTTTGAACTGTGCAGGTGTCAGCGACTGCGCACCGTCACTCCATGCATGTTCAGGGTCGATGTGCACCTCTATCTCCAGCGCATGGCAGCCCACTGCTATCGCACCCAGCGCACAGGGTTCTATCAGCGAAGCTATACCCGTCGCATGGCTTGGGTCTACCGTTATCGGCAGATGAGTTTTCTGCTTTAACAGCGGCACGCACGCAAGGTCAAGTATGTTTCTTGTGGCAGTCTCGAATGTGCGTATGCCTCTCTCGCACAGTATCACCTTGTCGTTGCCCTCGCTCATTATGTATTCGGCGGACATCAGCAGTTCCTGTAAAGTACCCGAAAGTCCTCTTTTCAGCAGAATGGGCTTGTTAAGCCTTCCCAGTGCCTTCAGCAGTGTGAAGTTCTGCGAATTTCTCGCACCCACCTGAATGATGTCCACATCGTCGAACAGGTCGATATCCGAAACGTCCATTATCTCGGTGACTATCGGCAGACCTGTCTCGGCACGGGCTTTTTTGAGTATCTCAATGCCCTCTTTTCCCAGACCCTGGAAAGCGTAAGGCGAAGTTCTCGGCTTGAAAGCGCCGCCACGAAGCATCGTTGCGCCCGCCTCCTTGACAGCGATGGCAGTCTTGATGGTCTGTTCCTCAGTCTCCACCGAACAGGGACCTGCGATGACCTGCAATCTGTCGCCTCCCAGCTTTCTGCCCCGCACATCTATCACCGTATCCAGCGGGTGGAAACGCCTGTTGGCATTCTTGTACGGCTCCTGTACACGCTTGACAGTCTCAACTATCTCCTTAGCCTGCACCGATTCGATATCAACGCTCGTGGTATCACCGATAAGTCCGATTATTTTCGAGTGCACACCTTCCACCAGGTTTGACTTGACCTCAAATCTGGTCAGCCACTCTATCAGCTCGTCGATCTGTTTTTTGCTCGCTCCGTCTTTCAATACGATTACCATTTTTCATTCCTCCTGTAAGATTTTGCTATTTACTTGCATTTTATGGCAGAATTTCTGCATCAAAAAAACCGTACCTTCGTAATACGAAAGCACGGTCTGTAAACTATCAGAAAAATTATATCAGCCCAAAACACGCTGTTTTTCCGTCCGCATTACTTTCATACCACGACCAAAACGCTCCTGCCAAAAAAATCGGCAAAAGTTAAAGAAGAAGTATGTAAAGACTGCGATTACAGAAATTGTCAGCATCTTCGGTATTTCCTTTCGTTATTTGTCTGAGTCCAGCTTGTCGGACTGTGCCGCAAGCCTGTCGCACAGGCGGTTCAGCAGATTCTCCCTGCGCAGCATCTCAAGTATCTGCGCCCTTGTCTGACCGACCACAGCGTGAACTGCACTGAGTTCCTTTTTAACAGGCGACCTGACGCCGATGATAAAATTGTACTTGCCCTCGTGCGGCTCTTTGGAATTATCTACCAGAAACAGCACCTCGTTCTCGCTGCCCGAGACCTTCAAAGTAGTCGCAAAGACCTCGTCAGCAGGCCCGTTTTCGGGGATATTCTCCTCGATATCGACAGGCAGCTGATCCAGCACCTTAGCGAGAGCCCTCTTGAACTTGACTTTATTTTCGTTGATCATAAGATCAGCTCACCTTCAAAAAATTTACAAAACAATTATACGACACTAACGCCCCGATGTCAAGTGCACATCAGCCGTTTTTACATTTTGTTAACATCTACTGCTTGTCAAAATACGCCTTGCCCTTGTCGGGCTTAAAGTAAGTCCTGAGAAATCCGTCCTTCGAGACCACCACAAATTCGTTGGTCTCCTCCAGATAGTAGACATCATCGCCGTCCTCCTTCTCGGTCTTGTGCAGCGCATCAGGGTCATTCACCACATCAGAAGCCGCCCTGCGGTAGTCGTCAGCATTGTCAAACCCCATCTCTATGCCGTGCTTTTCGTAATGCTGGTCACGCAGTTTTTTCGTACGGAACCAATATTCCACATATTCAGTCTCAGCCGCCTCAGAACTTTCAGCCGCCGTTTCGGTCACAGTCTCGGTCTCTGTTTTGGCAGACTGTTCTGTCACTTCCTCAGTTTCGGCGGAAGTTTCAGTCTGTGATGTTTCCTCACTGTCCTCAATTATCAGGTCATAAAGCGACTCGTCCTCACTAACATTAAGCTGTGCGCCGCACCCCGCCAGACCCATTATAACAGCCAGCACAGCAAGCATGCAAAACACCCTGAGTTTCATCATAGCACCCCCGAACATCGTTTTTATAATTATACAACAAAGCAAAGCGCATGTCAACAAAAAAACGGCAGAGCCGTAAAGACTCTGCCGTAATAAGCTAGTATTTATTTGACTTCTTACAGTCGCTTAAATTACTTTCTCTTCTTGGAGATAACTACCAGAGCAGCAGCGGAAGCAGCCAGAGCTACAGCAGCTGTGGAAGCAGCACCGGTGTTGGTGTTGTTGTTGGTGTTGTTGGTAGCCTTAGAAGAATCAGCCTTAGAAGAAGAGCTCTTATCCTCCTTAGAAGAAGTAGACTCAGTCTTGCTGGAAACAGGCTCTGCCTTGCTAGAAGAATCTACAGGCTTAGAAGTAGTCTCTTCCTTAGTAGGAGTAGAATCAATAGGCTTAACGGACTCCTCAGCAGCCTTGATGGTTACAGTACCGTCAGTAGTGGTCCAAGCTGCGAACTGGTCAACATCATAGTTAGCGATACCGCCGGCCTCAACCTTAGCCTTAGAAGTACCAACAGTGATGGTGTCGCCTTCCTTAGCGTCAGCAGCAGGCTTAACAGTCAGAGTACCGATGCTGGTGTTAGCAGGCTTGTCAGCATCCTCAAAGTTGATGTCGTAAGCCATTACCTGATAATCTTCGTTATCCTTGAACTTCTCCTTCTCCTCGGGGGTCAGAGCGCCCTTGTAGCCCTTATCGTCGAAGCCCAGAGCCTTAACGTTGTCCTCGTTGAACTCGAAACCTTCGATCTCGCCGCCCTCAGCGGTGAAAGCGAACTGCAGAGTGCTCAGCTGAACGTCAGCGGAAACCTCAACATCGAAAGATGCGTTCTCGCCGGGTGCTACGGTCTCGGTAGCAGGCTTCAGAGTCAGGTTAGCTGCGGGTGCCTCGTCTGCTGCAAATACAGAAGGTACGAAACCAGCCATCAGAGCTGCGGATGTGAGAAGTGCAAATAACTTCTTGTTCATAAAAAATTCCTCCCAAAATTAATAATTTGAAATTTTTATTGCTTAATCATACCCATTTCTTCATTATCATATCAGGTCAAGCATAAGCTTGTCCTTCAAATGACACAAAGCATGGTTATACAATTAATTCGGTATTTTTAATTATAATACATATATACATACTATTGTTGAATAATCTGTTAACGTTCTGTTAACTTTTCTTCAAACTGTATTTTCTCAGCAGCTGCATCAAGCAGTATGCACATCGTATTATCCCGATTCAGGACGTCTCCCGTTCGGATTTGTCCACATTATATCACACTTTCCTCGGTATGTCAATAGCAAATTGCAAATAATATTTACCAATTCAGAAAAAAAATTTTAGTATTTTCACCACAAAATCACATTTTCAGCGCCAAAACTGACCGTCGTTCAGTTTCAAAAGGCGTTTTCACCCACGTCGGTGCCGTTTTGCGGAAGTTTCGCCGTTCATTATTATTGCACGATGCACCGCACATTATTATATCGCACATCATTTATATCAAACGTTATTTTTATGCAAAACAAAAACGACCCGACATAAGTCAGGTCGTTAATAGTTGGGGCGGAAGGATTCGAACCTTCGACATGACGGAGTCAGAGTCCGTTGCCTTACCGCTTGGCGACGCCCCAGTATGGTTGGGATAGATGGATTCGAACCATCGAGTGACGGAGTCAAAGTCCGTTGCCTTACCGCTTGGCTATACCCCAGTAATTCGATCGTCGGCCATCTCACTGTCTTGTCCCTGACAGCTTAATTATTATATCACAACCGTTTTGAAAATACAAGGCTTTTCATACATTGTTTACAATTTAATTTCACACCGTCAACATTTGCCCTTGCACCCCATTTTTATACCTTATTTAAGAAACCGTCGCTTCGCCCTCTAGCCTTTACATTTCTTCCTGTTTTTGGCAGACTATCCAACATTATTGTATTTTTTTCGCAATTTACATAAAATTTAACGAATTCCGACTTGACTTGCATGCTTTAATGTGCTATTATATAAAAAGAATTTTATCCGAAAGGACGTGTAGTGGTATGTTTAAGAAATTTATGACCGAGTTCAAGGAGTTTGCCCTCAAGGGTAACGTTATGGACATGGCTATCGGTGTTATCATCGGTGCTGCTTTCGGCAACATCGTGACTTCGCTGACTGACAACTTCATCAACCCTCTGATCGCTGTTGTAACTGGCGGCGCCGAGAAGGACGAGAACGGCGTTATGCAGGTTGTCGGCGGTTCATTCAAGCTGAGAGGTGTGGCGTTCAATTACGGTTCATTCATCTCCGCAGTTGTCAACTTCCTTGTTATCGCTCTGGTACTGTTCCTCATGCTCAAGGCAGTAAACGGCGCTGTTGCTAAGGCTGCTGCTCTTGCCAAGAAGGAAGAGGAGGAGGAAGAAGAAGCCGCTGAGCCCTCTGCTGAGGAGAAGCTGCTCACCGAGATCCGTGATCTGCTGACTGCAAATGCAACTCCCGAAGCTCTTGCAAAGCTCGAAGCTGCAAAGGCAGAAGCTGAAAAGGCTTAAATCCATCGCAGCAAAAAGCTGTCCTGCGGGGCAGCTTTTTTATTTTGTCCCACCGTTGACAAAAACGGCACAAGGGAGTATAATCATAATATCACATTGTAAAGGAAGTTATTCGTTATGGAATCTGTGTCGGATATAGTCAGGCGCTGCTGGGCTGAGATAGACCTGTCAGCCGTTGAATATAATCTTACCGAATACAAAAAACTGCTGCCTGCTGGCACTGAACTCATGTGTGTGGTGAAAGCCTCCTGCTACGGCCACAGCGATGAACTGATAGTCCCCTTTTTGCAGGAACAGCTGAACGTCCGCTATTTCGCCGTTTCAAATATCGTCGAAGCTGTGCGCCTGCGTGAAATGGGCATCAGCGGCGATATCCTCATTCTCGGCTACACGCCCCCCGAACTTGCACCGCAGCTGCATGAGTATGATATCATTCAGGCTTGTACCGAACTCAGCTATGCACAGGCAATCAGCCGCCACGCCAAAGGCGCAGTCCGCATGCACGGCGCCGTCGATACAGGCATGACCCGCATAGGCGTCTGCGGCACTCCCGAAGAACAGGCAGCCGAACTTTCCGAGATAGCCGTCACGCCCAATATAAAGATGGAGGGCATATTCACCCACTTTTCTTCCGCCGACGGCACAGCCGAATCCGACGAAGAATACACCCGCATGCAGGCAGACCGTTTCTTCCGTGTCCGTGACCTGCTTGAAGCGGGCGGCATAAAGCTGAAGCATGCCCACATCAAAAATTCCGCAGGCGGCGCCTACGGTTACGGCGAGGGCAGCACCCTTGCACGTCTCGGCATTATCCTCTACGGACTTTATCCCGACCCCGCCAAGCCTCTGCCCTTTGAACCAAAGCCCGTCATGACCCTCAAAGCGGTCATCTCCCAGATAAAATGGATAGATGAAGGCACCGCTGTCAGCTACGGCAGAACTTTCGTCAGTGATAAGCGCATCAGGCTTGCCACCGTCACCTGCGGCTATGCCGACGGCTACCCCAGGGCGCTGTCAAATAAAGGCGAGGTCATCATTCACGGCAAGCGCTGCAAGATATGCGGCCGTGTCTGCATGGACCAGTTCATGTGCGATGTCACAGCCCTCGATGATGTTCAGGTCGGTGACGAAGTCATTCTCATGAACGCCGAACTCAACGCCGACCGCATCGCTGAACTCACAGGCACCATCGGCTACGAAATCACCTGCGATATCACCTCCAGGGTGCCCCGCATCGAACGCAGATGATGCCCGCACAGCAACATTATATA
>CAMNMO010000002.1 GCA_946544695.1 uncultured Ruminococcus sp.
ATCTTGTTGTTCATAATGTAATTCCTCCGTTATGTAAAAATGATGTTTAAAAGACCCGGGTCGTTAACTTTCGTTCATGTTAATATCTTAGCACAATTAAACTTAAAATGCAATAGGTTTTTATAAAAAGTGCCATAAAAATTTCGAGTTATTCAGTCAAGAACTGTTTATATACGACACGAAAAATAACTGTTCGTGATATTTCTGGCATTTGCTGCATTATTCGTTTTCAGCTAATTAATTTCGGTACTTTTCGTTAAATTAAGTTGATATCAGGCTCGGGTCGCCTTTTTGCGGCAAAAAATCACAATAATTGACCGATGCTGCATACATTATGCAGCTTGATGTTTCTTGACGAGGATAAAAAAATGATGTATAATAAACTGGTCATATATAAAACGCCATAAATCATAAATAATGTAAAGGAAGATACTGATGGAAACAAATGAAAAAAAAGACATATTCGACCGTATAATGGGCTGGGGCTTTCTTAAAGTTTTCGAGCCGTTTTATAAAAAGAACAAAGAGGTGCTGCTTTACCTGTTTTTCGGTGTGATGACAACTGTTGTCAGCTTCGTGGTGGCAGGCGTGCTGAAAGCTTTGCTTGAAGGTGCGGGCGCAAGTGATGTGGTGGTCGTAAATGTCAGCACCGTGATATCGTGGATATGTTCTGTCATATTCGCTTATGTGACAAACAGGATATGGGTGTTCGAGTCGAGTGCAGAGGGCGCATCTGCCATAATCAAAGAAGGCGGTTCATTCATCGGCGGCAGACTTTTCACGCTGCTGGTGGAAGAAGTTGTCATGAATGTCGGCTGCAAGCTTATGGGCATGAATTTCTGGGTGACTAAGATAATTGCAAATGTCATAGTCATTATCCTTAACTATGTGATAAGTAAGCTGATAGTTTTCAGAAAAGGCAAGTGACGTGCCGTCTCGGGTGCTTTGAGACGCTGTACGAATAATTGGAATATCCCCTGCGGCTGCCGCAGGGGATATTTTTTGGTGAAAAAATGGTGTGAAATTACCGAGGAAATGGCGAAAGCCCTTGATTTCGGCAGGGTGATATGCTATAATGTCAAATAGAAATATGACCTTAACGTAACAAATGTATTAAGGGGGACAAAACGATGTTGAAAAGAACGATGGCACTGCTGCTTTCACTGGCTGTGTGTCTGTCGGCGGCAGGCTGCGGCAAAGTGGAAAGCGGTGACGCTGAAAGCAAGTCGGCTGAGACTTCCGCAGCGGAAGGTAAAACAGATGAGGAGACCACGCAGGAGGAAGTCACCGCAGAAGAAGATACAACGCCTGAGGACGAAGAAGTGACCGATGCGCCCGCAGCAGAGACAAAGAGCGGCGTGAGGGAAGAAAACTGCATTTTACAGCTGTTTGATGATGCGGAGTATGGACCCTCTCAGGCGGAAGCTTTAGCGCTGGCAGAACTTGCGATGAAGCAGTATGACTGCCTTGAAAAGAATGACCCCGAGGGTTATGCCGAAAACATCAATTTTGCATCGCTGACTGACAAGTGGGCTGAACGCATAGATGATTATAAAGAAGACATGATGTTTGAAGATAATGACGATACTGAGGATGGCGTGCTTTATTTATCGCTGCTTTATCTGCTGACGTTATCGGACGAAATAACTGAATTCTCTGAATGGTCGGGCGGTCAGGAAGCTTACAGGGAAAAGCTTGAAGAACTGATCGGCAGGGTCGATGTTAACGAAAGCTCGTTCTTTGATGCAACTCGTGAACGTGCCGAAGCTCCGCTGGGCGAGCTTGATGAAAATACCATTGTCGGGCTGGAAGTGGATCACAGCAAGCGTGACGGAGATGATATCTACCTCACCTGTGATCTCAGCGTGATGGCAGGTGACTACATGTATATCTGCAATGAGATAGTTGCATGGCGTGTTGACGGCGAATGGGGCATGCTGTGCTCCAATATCAGGACGATGGATAATCCTTATGCGGGCATGACAGCCGATGAGATAAAGGCTGCGGAAAAAGCACGGGAAGAAGCTGATGAAGAAAATTACAGCAGCGAGCAGACTGATAATTATGAAAGCCGTGGTGATACGGCATCAAGGACAGCCTATGAAGCATTTGTCGGATATATGAGCGAACATCAGTCGGAAGCGGGCGATGACCCTGCTGCATTCGCTGAGAAAGCCTGCCCGCAGGCTTTCGGCGGTGACGGTTTGAACCTGAAGAACGGTGAGCCCGAAGCAGAGGGCGACAAGGCTATCTACGATGCGATGACTGCTGCGGATATCACCGATGGTCTTATCATTGTGGGTGATGACTCGGCAAACAGGACGCCCGACGATCCGTATATGTCTTTGTACATTGATGAGGTCGGGAGCGTTTATGCGTACCCGTTGAGCTGATGAGGAGCGACCGAATGATAAGGAGGACAATGGCTGTGCTTATCGCAATGGCGATGTGCGGCGGGCTTGCTGCATGCGGCAGTGTGGGTGAGGAAAAAGCTGCTGAAAGCACCGCTGATGAGACTGTGACCTCTGCTGCTGATGTGACGGTGCCTGACAGCACGGGCGAGAACGTTGCCCCCGATGAAAACAGCGGAGAGACTGACGTGCAGGATATAAAAAATATCTTTATACAAAAGACCGACCCCGCCGCAGAAGACCTGACAGATGATGAAGCAAGACAGTTCATAAGGTTGGCGATGGCGCAGTATGAAGCCATGCGGCAGAATGACAAGAGCGGCTATTTCAGGGTGGCTGACCTTTCGGCGGCTGCCGACCCTATCGCTGATATGGTGCTGGCAGAAGATACCGACTATGAGGACTGGGACGATGCCCCGCAGAAAAACAGCGTGGTGTACACACTCGCTTTCTTCTGTTCGCAGATGACGGGAACGGTCGGATATGACCTTGATGAGAACGGTCTGCCCGAGGATAAAAAGCAGCTGATAAAAGATGCGATGGTTTTCGGTGAGCCCGATGATGAAAGGTTTGCTGCTTTACAGCGTATGGGTCTGGACTTTGAAAGCGCCGTTGACAGCTGTATCCCCGCCGCTGAAATAGGCGATGATGCGCTGTACGTTGTTAAGGCGGAAAACTTCTGCCATGACGGTGATGACAGCTATATCAGGTTTGACCTTGAAATATATGACGGCGACAAGTGCTGCAAGGCGGGCGCAGTAACTGCGGCTGTGATAGGCGGCAGGACCTGCGGCATAACTTTAAGTGCGGGCAGCTGTGACAGCATCTATGCGGGCATGACGAATGATGAGATAACTGCAAAGCTGAGTGAGGATACGGCAAAGATGGCTGATGAGCAGGCAGAAGCACCTGCAAAGACCGCATACTATCTGTTCGTAGATAATGTGCTTGCAAATGCCGATGCGTGGGAAGAAGGCAGCACGCTGTCAGACTGCGTGCCTGCGATGGCTTCCGATGAGGGCATCGACCTGGCGGGAGATCCTCCCGAAGCACGATACGACAGGCTGATATATGATAAGATGAGGGAGAGTGGGACCACCGTCGGCAGGGTAGCTGTTGAAGGCGACTCAGCTGAGGAGATGACGGTATGCTATACCGCCGAAAACGGAGAAACGGTGAAGTTCCCCGAATAAAAAATAAACGGTAATAAAATATAGGAGGCAAAAAGATGACAAAAAGAATACTGGCTGCGTTCATGGCAATGACCCTGTGTGCGGGAATGGCAGGCTGCGGTATCACCGAAAACGGCGGCAGTGAAAAAGAGGACAAGGCAGCTGTATCCTCCGCAGAAAAGAAGAAGTCCGACGAGAAGGAAAAGTCAGACGATAAAGATGCTGACAAGAAGGAAGCCGATGCCGAAAATGAAGCTGACGGAGATGCCGACGGTGATAAGGAAAACGAAGATACCGATGAGTCTGAGGGCGGCGAAGAAGGCACAACCGAAGATGAGGACAGCAAGGACGATGACGGCGATACGGCAGCTGCTGATGTATCGGGCGGATATGCCGATGTATCGGGCGAACTGCGTGAAATAGTCAGAGAGAACGAGTATGCATCACAGGTCGGCAATGTTATATATATGGAACTTGACAGTGAACAGTTATACCGTCCTTCATCAGAAGAACTGAAAGCACTCATCGATATGGCGATGGCACAGTGTCAGGCATCTTATGACGGTGACCTGCAAAAATACATCGATCTGATGGCGCTTGACAGTTCAAGGGACAGAGTGACCGAATTGACAAAAGAAATGTATTCCACCGAGGACTACGATGCATGGGCTGAGGAAAACCATCAGACCATCAAGTTCAATGTGCTGGACGAAGTCGTTGATCTGCTTATGAGCGTAGGTTCTGATGAAGCGACAGAAAACTGTGATGATTTTGATTTTAGAAACGGCGACCCTTCTGACGTGATAAAGGCACTGTATGACAGCGTGAATGCAGATGGACCAAACGTCATTGATTATCTGAGCGATGAGACTATCTGGGACAATGTTGAAGACCCCATACCGTTCACAGATAAAACGACCTTCGTTTTTATTCCGGACAGCAGTGAAAAAGACGGCGATGATGCTTACTATGAGTTTGGACTGATGGTGATGGACGGCGGAGTCGAATATGATATCTCGGATGTCTATGCATGGAAGATAGACGGCAGATACGGCTGCATCATCGAGGATCTTTACGATTCGACCTATGATGATGAATACAGTGAGATGAATGCATCGGAGCTGTTCGATGATATGCTCAGGGAGGAAGAAGCCAAAGGCGACCTTGAGCTTGCAGAGTGACATTCTATGATCTGAAAAGGAAGGAAAAATATGAAAAGACAGGATTATCTCAGCTGGGACGAATACTTCATGGGCATAGCACACCTTTCTGCAAGGCGCAGCAAGGACCCCAACACACAGGTCGGTGCGTGCATAGTGTCGGAGGAGAACAAGATACTTTCGGTGGGCTATAACGGCATGCCCACAGGCTGCAATGACGATGAGATGCCGTGGGAAAGGGACGGGGAGTTCCTTGATACAAAGTACCCCTTTGTCTGCCACGCCGAACTTAACGCCATACTCAACCGTTCAACGGGCAGCCTGAAAAATGCCAGGATATACGTATCGCTTTTCCCGTGCAACGAATGCGCAAAGGCGATAATACAGAGCGGCATAAAAGAGGTAGTTTACGGTGACGACAAGTATGCCGATACCGACGGTGTCAAGGCGTCAAAGAAGATGTTCACGATGGCGGGCGTAAAGCTGCGCCAGTATGAACATACCGACAGGCTGGTAAGGATAGAACTCTGAACCGAAAAAGGTCGGGGGACACAAGTCCTCCGACCTTTTTTTATCACTTTGATACAGGGAAATCCTTTTCCACCAGCAGCTCCATCTCCTCGATGATAGCCTGCACTTCTTCGTCGGTGTAGCTGTCGCCGTCCCATATCTCATGAGCCTTTACAGCCTGCCATACCAGCATCGCCATGCCGCCCGCTGCCTTTTTGCCTAAGCTGCGTGCCTTCTTCAGCAGCACCGTCTCACGGGGATTGTATATAACGTCGAACACAGCTTCGCTTGCTGCTATGACATCATCATTCACGGGGCAGCCCTCGACCTTCGGGTACATGCCCACAGGGCATGCATTCATAAGCAGGTCGTATCTGACAGAGGTGTCTATCTCGGTATTCAGCACTATGTTGATGTCTGCATCTGCCTTCATTGCAAGTATCTCTTTCTTTGCCTGCTCTGCAAGAGGAATGTCGCTTTCAAGCACTGCGATGTAAAGCTCGGCACCTGCAAGGGCTGCTTCTATCGCCATCATTCTGCCAACGCCGCCGCAGCCTATCAGCAGTACACGTCCGCCCAGCTTTGCGTCCATTGCACGTATCGTCGCAAGGAAACCGTCGCAGTCGGTGTTGTAGCCTGTATGTACGCCGTCCTTGTTGTCAACACAGTTGACAGAGTTGTAGCGCTTTGCAGAATCCGCCAGCTTGTCGCAGTAGGGGATTATGCCTATTTTGTGGGGTATGGTTATGTTGAACCCCGCCAGCTCCTTGAGATATCCCGCATGCGGCTCCAGCTGCTCGGGCGGCAGCTCGATTATGCTGTATTCAAACTCTCTGCCCTTCAGTTCAAACAGTCTTGAATGTATGGGCGGTGACATTGTGTGCTTCAGGCTTTCGCCCAGCAGTGCGAATCTTCTGTCCATTTTACTTATGCTCCTTCCGGATATTATATGGTCATCAAGTGGTATTGCCGAATAGATGACCGCATTTTATTGACTGTTTATATTATAACACCTCGCCGCATTTTCCGCAAGTGGTATGGAAAAATTTTTCAGCTGACAGCCTTTCGGGGACAGCTTTGACTGCCTGCGTTAACGTTTACAATCGTAAATAATTTGTGATGCCCTTGAAAAATCAGGAGCAATGGTGTATAATGTAAACCATGAAAAGGGTAAATGGAGATCCGTCATAACGGCGGGGTAATGAAGGAGCGATATAATATGATAAACGAAGTGAAAAATGAACTCACACAGCACATAATACCATTCTGGAACAAGCTGCGTGACGATGAGAACGGCGGATTCTACGGTTTTCTCAGCTATGGGCTGGAGCTTGACAAAAATGCGGATAAGGGCGTTATACTCCATTCACGCATTCTCTGGTTCTATTCAAACGCATATATGACCCTGAAAGATGACAGCCTGCTCGACTATGCCAAGCACGCATACCTCTTTATAAAGGATCACTGCATCGACTATGAGTTCGGCGGCGTTTACTGGATGATGGACTATAAGGGTCAGCCCGCTGATACCATGAAGCATACCTACAACATCGCATTCGCCATCTATGCACTGTCGAGCTATTACAGGGCAAGCGGCGATAAGGAAGCACTCAGGCTGGCTTATAAGCTGTTTGACGATGTTGAGAGCAACACTCTCGATGAATACGGCTATCAGGAAGCTTTCGACCGCAGCTGGCACCTTGTTGACAATGAGGCGCTCAGTGAGAACGGACTGAAAGCCGACAAGACCATGAATGCCATTCTTCACCTGATAGAAGCTTATACCGAGCTTTATCTGGCTGACCGCAATGAGAAGGTCGGTGAAAGGCTGAGATTCCAGCTGGGGCAGATGAGGGATATCGTATACACTCCCGAGACAGACGCACTGAAGGTGTTCTTTGATGCAAAGTTCGGTCTGGTGGGCGATATACATTCATTCGGTCATGATATCGAAGCTACCTGGCTGATGGACAGGGCTTGCGATGTGCTGGGCGATGAGGAGCTGAAAAAGCAGTTTGCCGAAATGGATCTGCGCATCTCACATAACATTCAGTCTATCGCCATAGACGAGGGCGGTGCGCTGAATAACGAGCGTGAGAATGACAAGATCGACCACACCCGTGTATGGTGGGTGCAGGCAGAAGCCATCGTCGGTTTCATCAACGCATACCAGCACAGCGGCGAGGAAAGCTTCCTTGCATCTGCAAAGGGCGTATGGGAATATGTAAAGCGTGAGATCATCGACACCCGTGAGGGCTCGGAATGGTATTCCGAGGTCAGTGCTGACCACAAGCCCCACGACTACAAGGAGATAGTCGGTCCCTGGAAGTGCCCCTATCACAACGGCAGAATGTGCATGGAGGTAATAAACAGGGGCGTGGACTTCTGACCTTAGCCGATGGTATGCACCGTCTGTCGGCAGGGCGTGTCATTCAGAAATGAAACGGTGCAGTAGAAAGGCAATGCAGAATGTACAGATACGAAACACATCTTCACACAGCAGAAACTTCAGCATGCGCTTCGGCAACGGGCGCAGAACAGGCAAGGCGCTACAAGCAGGAGGGTTATGACGGCATATTCGTCACCGACCACTTCTTCAACTCGAACACGACAGTCCCCCGTGATCTGCCGTGGGCTGAAAAGGTGGAGCTTTACTGCAAGGGCTACGAGAATGCGAAGGCAGAGGGCGATAAGATAGGCATAAAGGTATTCTTCGGGATAGAATATACCTTTGACGGCGCAGACATACTGGTCTACGGGCTGGATAAGCAGTGGCTGCTCGACCACCCCGACTGTGACCGTGACTTTTTCAGGTTCCATGATGACGCTAAGGAGGCGGGCGCTCTGCTGATACATGCACACCCTTTCAGGGAGGCTTGTTATCTGAACGGCAGGATAAATCTTCTGCCTAAATGGGTGGACGGCGTTGAGGTCTATAACAGCGGCAACGGCGAGGAAAGCTGGAACGAGCATGCCGAGTGGTATGCAAAGGAATTCGGTTTCCGCAAAACAGCGGGCAGCGATAACCACCACCTTTCCGTGCCGAGCGAAAGGCTGGCAGGTATCGGCTGCGACAGCGAGATAAACAGCTGTGCCGATTACCGTGATGCGTTCTTTGCTGACAGGGTGATCCCCCTGTATCCCGCAAAAAGGCTGGGCGAATGAAGTGACACAGTCAGATACCCAAAGGAGGGTCTAATATGAGACTTAGTAAATTTGCAGCACTGTTAGTTGCAGCTGCCATGTCGGTGGGGACACTGACTGCCTGCACCGACAACAAGGACAGTTCAAAGGCTGATGCACAGTCAAAGGCTGAAACAGCTTCGGCTGACAGCGGAGATGCATCCGCCGATGAGGAGGTGCCTGTTTCTCAGACACATACCGATGACAAGATGACGGTAACTTCCGCCAAAGATCTGGTGGCGCAGATGACCAACGGCTGGAATCTCGGAAATACGATGGACGCCAGCGGCAACGGGCTTGATGCCGAGACTGCATGGCTGCCCACTAAGGTGCAGACAAATCAGTTCATGATTGATCTGCTGGTGGACGAGGGCTTCAACGTGCTGCGTGTGCCCGTAAGCTGGGACGGTCATATCACAGGCGATGACTATCAGATAGACCCCGAGTGGATGGACAGGGTGCAGGAGATAGTCAACTACGGCATAGATGACGGAATGTTCGTTATACTCAATACCCACCATGAGGAATGGTATATGCCGAAGGCTTCCGAAAAGGACGGCGATATCGAGGAGATAAAAGCTGTGTGGGCACAGATAGCCGACCGTTTCAAGGGCTATGACGAGCACCTGATATTTGAGGGACTCAACGAACCGAGACTTCGTGGTGAGGGCGCCGAGTGGACAGGCACCACAGAAGCAAGGGATATCATAAATGAGTATGAAAAGGCATTTGTTGATACTGTAAGGGCTTCGGGCGGAAACAACGCCGACAGATGCCTGATGATAACGGGCTATGCCGCATCATCGTCATACAACAACCTTTCTGCGATAGTCCTGCCCGAACAGAGCGATAAGCTGATAGTTTCGGTGCATGCATACCTGCCCTATTCCTTCGCACTTGATACAAAGGGCACCGATCAGTATGACCCCGAGGATAATTCCATACCCGAGCTGTTTGAGAACCTCAATGAGCTTTTCATCAGTCAGGGCGTGCCTGTCATCGTGGGCGAATTCGGCTCGGTCAACAAGGATAATCTCGATCAGCGCATAGCCTGCCTTGATGACTACCTCGCAGCGGCAGCAAAGTATGACATACCCTGCGTATGGTGGGACAACTATGCAAGAATGGGCAACGGCGAGAACTTCGGACTGCTCAACCGTGCAGACCTTGACTGGTACTTCCCCGAAATGATGGAGGTATTCAAAAAGTACGCCGACAGCGACCCCGCAGCTAAGGCTGCATAAATGATCTGTATCGTTTACCATGCTCCCCCGCAGAAGTTTGTTCTTCTGCGGGGCTTTTTTATGATGCGCACACCCGATCAAGGAGCGTAAAATTATTTAAGGACTATTTAAGAATTTGTATGATATATTAGTCACAGAAGAAGAGATGAGCCCCGAAAACAGGGCTCTCGGCTGAGAACCAAAAAAGGAGATAATGACTATGAATACCGTACTTGAAGTTAAAGACCTGTGCAAGACCTACGTGGTAAACAAAAGACAGAACAACGTACTCTGCAACCTTGACCTGACTGTGAACGAGGGCGAGATGGTGGCAGTTATGGGACCTTCGGGCTCGGGCAAAAGCACACTGCTGTATACCGTTTCGGGCATGGACAAGATGACTGCGGGCAGCGTGAAGTTCTGCGGAAGGGACATGAACGACATGAAGGATAACGAGCTGGCTGAGATGCGCCTTGACGATATGGGCTTTATCTTCCAGCAGATGTATATGATGAAGAACCTGACTGTTCTCGATAACATTATCCTTCCCGCTGTAAAGTCCAAAAAGAACAATGAGAGCCGCAAGGAGACAGTTCAGCGTGGTCAGGCGCTGATGCGCAAGATGGGCATAATCGACACTGCGGGCAACGATATCAACGAGGTGTCGGGCGGTCAGCTGCAAAGGGCATGCATCTGCCGCAGCATGATAAACGAACCCAAGATGATATTCGCAGATGAACCCACAGGCGCCCTCAACCGCAGTTCTTCCGAAGAAGTTATGGAGGAGCTGACAAAGCTCAACGAGGAGGGCACCACCATAATGCTGGTAACACACGATGCTAAGGTGGCTGCAAAGTGCAGCAGGGTGCTGTTCATAGTTGACGGCAGCATCAAGGGCGAATACGACATCGACCGCAGCAAGCCCCTGAGAGACAGGGAGAGAGCGCTTAACAACTGGCTGATGGAGATGGGCTGGTAAAACAGGACGAACGGAGACAACGATACGAAAGATCAGACGCCGCTGTAACATATTTGCATTAAAGTTTTGCTTACCCCCTTGCCTTATTTTTTCAGTTATGGTAAAATATGAATGGGTGGTGACGATATGACAGATATACTTATAGTTGAAGACAACAAGGAACTCAGCGGCGTACTGAGCGATTTCCTGCGGGCAGAGGGCTATGTGGTAAGCGTGGCTGACAGCGGTGAAAAGGCACTCACGCTGTTTGAAAAGTACGGCGCAAGGCTGGTGCTGCTGGACATAAATCTTCCAGGCATGGACGGCTTTGCTGTGTGCAGGGCGATACGTGGGCAGGATAATACACCAATACTTATCCTGACAGCCCGTGTTGACCGTGATGATAAGCTCAACGGTCTGGTGCTGGGCGCTGATGACTACATCGAGAAGCCCTATGATATCGACATACTGCTTGCCAAGATAAAGGGCATTTTCGCAAGGCGGCTTGCACTCGATACTGTTTCGGACGGAGGCATTACCCTTAATCTGGCAGACAAGACTGTCACCCGTGACGGCAGACAGATACAGATGACAGCAAAGGAATTCGAGCTGCTTTACACCCTCATGACAAATAAGGGGCAGCTGCTGACAAAGGATATGCTGTTTGGCAGGATATGGGGTTCTGACAGCGAAAGCGAACAGCAGACCCTCACCGTGCATATTAAATGGCTGCGCCGGAAAATAGAGGACGACCCCAAAGCGCCCAAGCATATCCTGACGGTCTGGGGCAGGGGATACAGGTGGGAATAGCATGAAAAGCTACGGTAAACTTGCCGCAGTGCTGCTGACTGTATGGCTGCTGCTGTGGGCTGTTTCCGGGGCGACCGTCTGGATGGCGGGGCGCACCCGAAACAGGCAGTATCTTGTGGACGCTGAGCGGATCCGACTTTCCATCGAGGACGGCGACCTGCCCGATGCGGCAGATTACCCGTCGGTGACAGGCATTTTCGAGGACGACGGCAGCCTTTATGATACCACCAATGAGTACGTCATCATAGATGCGGGCGGCAGCCTGTACCGCATTGAGTATGACGATACCGCAGGCAGCAATGAAGAACGTTCATTCAGCGTGCTGAATATTTCGATGGGCGCAGGTCTTGTGATACTGGCAGGCATGCTGCTGTATCTTGGCAGATATATCATAAAGCCCTTCAATGAGATAAGTGAACTGCCTGCCGAACTTGCTAAAGGCGGGCTGAACAGACCCCTCAAAGAGAATAAGCACAAATATTTCGGCAAATTCATCTGGGGACTTGACATGCTGCGGCAAAGTCTTGAACAGGCAGAGACCCGCAGGCTTGAACAGGCAAAGGCAGAAAAGACCCTGCTGCTTTCGCTCTCACATGACATAAAAACGCCCCTTGCTGCCATAAAGCTGTATTCAAGTGCGCTGGCAAAGGGTCTGTATACCGATAAGGATAAACAGCGTGATACGGCTGTAAGCATAAATGCAAAGGCAGATGAGATAGAGGGCTATGTGGGCGAGATAATCAAAAACAGCACAGATGATTTCCTGTCGTTCAATGCCGAGATAAGGGATTTTTACCTGTCGGAAGTTATAAACAGGCTGAAAAATTACTATGAGGAAAAGCTGGCTGTGATATCGGTGGAACTTGCCATAGACAAGTATACCGACTGCCTGCTTTCGGGCGACCCCGACAGACTTTCGGAGGTGCTTCAGAATCTGGTGGAAAATGCCATAAAATACGGCGACGGCGGATATATAAAGGTAAGCTTCGATGCCGAAGAAGATATGCGCTTCATCACCGTGACGAACAGCGGCTGCACACTTCCCGAAAGCGAGCTTACACATATATTTGACAGCTTCTGGCGTGGTTCAAATACAGGCAAGCAGCCTGGCAGCGGTCTGGGACTGTATATCTGCCGCAGGCTTATGCACCTGATGAACGGCGATATCTTCGCTGAGATAAACGGCGGCGATATGTGCATGACGGCTGTCTGCAAAAAGGCATGAATATCTGTAAAAAAAGCCTTTCTTTCCGTGTAAAACGGGGGAAAGGCTTTTTGTATGCTTTGCAGCCTGTTTCAAAATTTATATTCTTGTTCGTTATGCACGGGGATATGCATAAAAGCAACCGACCTTAACACAAGTGCAATCCGCAGAGTATTGACATTTGGGGCAAAATAATTTATAATTATGATATCGAAAGGAACAGCTGCTTCGCTGCAGAGGATAAGGATTATTTGTGGACGGAGGTGAGCGTTTTGTTCGGCAGGGATAAAATGGATAAAGAAATGCGCAGAGCTGAAAAAAGCGCAAGAAAGTTCGCAAAACGTATCCAAAGAGAAGCAAAGGATGTGAGTGATATGTTAGGTAAAAATAAAAGGACAGCAAACACAAGCTATAATTATAATGAACCCGCTCGTTCATCGGGCAACCCGACACTTCAGTTCTTTATAGGTTTTCTGCTGCTTGGCGGCGGACTGTACTGGCTGCTAAATTCCTTTACTGTGTATTCGGGTCTTGGCGGATTCGGGCACTATTCGTTCTTCGGCATGAGGATAACAGGCGGCGTTATGCTGATACCTCTGCTGCTGGGTATAGGTCTGATATTCTTCCTTGACGGCAAAAAGCGTTTCATAGGCTACTCTGTCGCTGCACTGGGACTTTTCGTGATAGTAATATCGCTGTTGTCCTCGCTGGAATTCCATGCGAGATACGGCAGCACACTTTATGTTTACGTGCTGATGTTCGGCATGATAGTAGCAGGCGCAGGTCTGCTCTTAAAATCTATCTTCAAGAAATAGAGCTGAGTGAATGAACTTCATTTTTCTGGGAAGTATAATATTGCTGATACAGCTGCCGCTGGGCTGGACGGCGGGGTATATCCTCAAAGTCATAGGCTTTTCGCTATGCGCCGCAGGCGTTTGCGAACTTGCAGACCTTTGCAGGCAGCAGCATAAGATCAATAATGATGACCCCCCTGTCCGTGCAAACGGGCTTGGGGGTATCGCTGTTTGGAGGACTGTGCGCAGACTTATGTCTGATGGATACAGCGAAAAAACGCTGCCGCAGGCAAGGCTTGAGGTGCTGGATATGCTGAGGCGCAGCGCAGTGGTTTCAGCTGCGGCTGGCGCTGTGAGTGCAGGCATCGCAGCTTTGTTCGAGTTTGTGCTCAAAACTTCCGCAGCGGCTTTGGTCACGGGGCTGCTGGGGGCGGTCAATGCATTACTGGCGATGAGGCTGGCAGCAGGCATAAATGCCTTTATGTGCGAGAACGATCAGCCATCATCGGGCAGGAAGCAGGAGGACAGGCTGCTGTTTACCGATAACAGGACCGACCTGCTGAGACTGCGTGATATACTGAATAAAACAGGTATCTGCATGGCTGTGAACCTGCTGTGCGATATCATCAACCGCACAGTGCCCTCCGAAAGCGTGCAGACCTATGCGGGATTCATGGCTGCTATAAGCAAACTTACGCTGTATGTGTTCGTCATCACTGCGGCTGTGAGATATTATCATGTAAGGGCGGGATTTTTCAGAATGAACCCCGATGCGGAAAATGACGATAACTGACAGCGGAGAGGAAAGTAAAATGTTATCTGTTATAATACCTGCATTCAACGAGGAAGGCAATGTCAGGCGCACTGCCGAAACGCTGGGAAGGGTACTTGGTGAAAACAATATAGATCATGAGATAGTGTTCATAAATGACGGTTCATCTGACAAGACCTGGAAGATAATGAAGGAACTGGCAGAAAAGGACAAAAGGATCACAGCGCTGAATTTCTCACGCAACTTCGGCAAGGAGAGCGCTATTTTCGCAGGACTTGAACATGCGTCAGGCGACTGCGCAGTGCTGTTTGACTGCGATCTTCAGTTCCCTGCGGAGACGATAGTTGAGATGTACCGCATCTGGGAAAGCGGCGGCGTCGATGTGGTCGAGGGGCGCAAAAAGAGCCGTGGCAGGGAAAACCCTGTTTACAAGGGCTTCTCGCTGCTTTTCTATAAGCTGATAGGCAGCGGCAGCGGACTGGATATGCAGGACGCTTCCGATTTCAAGCTGATGGATAGATCTGTGGTAGATGCACTTTGCCGCATGCCCGAAAGACTCACTTTCTTCCGTGCGATGTCTGGCTGGGTGGGCTTCAATACCGAAAAGGTATGGTTCGAGGTAGCTGACCGTGAGATAGGCAGTTCAAAATGGCGCCCTTTACAGCTGGTCAGGTTCGCTGTGAACAACATAACCTCGTTCACATCAGCACCGCTTCAGCTGGTCACTGCATTCGGTGTGATAACTTTTCTGGTCTCGATAATACTGGGCGTAAATACCCTTTACAATAAATTTTTCGGTAATTCCGAGGCGGGCTTCCCGACCGTCATCATACTTCAGCTGCTGACATCGAGTATAATCATGTTCAGTCTGGGCGTGATAGGTTATTATATCTCAAAGATATACGAGGAGATAAAACAGCGTCCCCGATATATAATACGTGATATAGTCAGCCAAAGAGAGGATAAGGATAAAAATGGATAATACACAGGCGCTTGCCCCGCCCGAAAAGAGGGGCAGCTTATTCAGACGTGTGCTGGAGGGCATCGGCGGCTTCTGCATCGACAGGAGACTTTATTTTGCCGTGTTTTTCCTTTCAGCCGCCATTCTTTACGGTTCTTACGCATTTTTTAAGATACACCCCATAGGTGACGGTTCGGTGCTGGTGCTTGACCTGAACGGTCAGTACGTTTATTATTACGAACATTACCGTGAAGCCTTCTGGGGGCGTGAAAGCTGGATATACAGCTGGTCACGCAACCTCAGCGGCGAGATGTTCGGTATTTTTGCATACTATCTTGCAAGCCCGTTCATGATAATAATAGCACTGCTTCCACGGCGCATGATGCAGACCGCCATACTGCTGATACAGCTTTCAAAGGTGGGTTCATCTGCGGTGTCATGCTGTTTCTTCCTGAAAAGGACAGCCAAGCACCCGCCACGCACAGTGTCGCTGGTCATATTCCCGCTGATGTATTCGCTGATGTCGTACATGATAGTTCAGCTGATGGACCCCATGTGGCTTGACGGACTGATATATCTGCCGCTGATATGCTGGGGCGTCAGAAGGCTGGTCTATGAGGGCAGGCTGCTGCCCTACACGGTGCCGCTGGCACTCATGTTCATCTCGCACTTCTATATCGGCTATATGATGGGCATTTTCACGTTTTTCTATTTCTGCTACATCTGTCTCAGCGACCCCGAAAGGGTGCTGCCGAAGAAGTTCATACTGCGCTGTCTGGCATTTGGTGCAGGTACCCTTGTGTCGCTGATGTGCGCAGCGTGGGTGCTGATACCTGTATATAATTCGCTGAAGCTTGGCAAGTTCGAGTTCACCGACCCCGATTTTTCGCTGGCTACTCAGTTCGATTTCCTCACATTCATCACCAAGATGTTCCCCATGACCTACGATACGGTCTACCCCGAGGGAATGCCTATGATATACTGCGGAACAGCCGTGCTGCTGCTTGTGCCGCTGTATTTTATGAATGAAAAGATCAACATGAAGGAAAAGACCGCAGACGGTATCCTCACCGTGATACTCGTGGTGCTTATGTATATCAAGCCCTGGGATATGGCGATGCACGGATTTCAGGTGCCCAACTGGCTGCCCTTCCGCTATTCGTTCATATTCTCGTTCATGATGGTCGTGATGGCTTTCAAGTGCTTCGAGAACCTTGAAGGGATAACCGCAAAGAATATAGGCGGCGTTTTCTTCGGACTGATGGTGTTCCTTTTCTGGTGCGAACGTGAGAACTATACCCACTTCAAACTGTTCGTGACCCGCAAGGACGCTAACGGCGACCCCTATAACGTGATACAGGGCATCTGGGTCAGCATGCTGGCACTGGCAGTTTATTTCACACTGCTGTATCTGGTGAAGAAATATCCACGTTCAAAGGCTGTGGCGTTCTCGCTGACAGTGGTGCTGACGGTCGAACTGTTCGCTGTGGATATCGACACCATCAAGAAGATAGATATCGACGTGGCATATTCAAAATACAGTTCCTACGAACCGTATATGTCCGACCTCAACAGGGCGGTCGATATGATAGAAGAATATGACACCGACCCGTTCTACCGCATGGAAGCCACTTTCCACCGTACCGTCAACGATGCCATAGGCACAGGGTATAAGAGCGTTTCGCATTCAAGTTCCACCATGAATGCACCCACACTGACGATGCTGCACAGGCTGGGATTTGCCTACGGCGGCCATTATACCAAGTATGACGGTGCTACTCCCATGACAGATGCCATATTCGATATCAGATATATCATGGATAAAAAGGGCAACGATACCTACGTAAGCAGCAGGTATAAGGTCTACCCCGAATACGAACTGACCACCGAGATAAGTATCGACCATGAAAAGCAGACTGAGGACGGCATACGCATAGTGCCCACCACATTCAAGTTCTACCGCAACCCCAACGCACTGGGGCTGGGCGTGGCGGCAAAGGGCGATATCGAAAGCGTGGCACTTGATGACGATGACCCGTTCGATAACCAGAACAGGCTGTTCAATGCCCTTGCAGGCGAGGAATATGATTTCTTCACACCTGTTGATGTGGTCAACAGCGACACAGAAAATGTGACCACCGTGAATACTACGGACGGTCATGTGAAATACTATCCACTGGACGAGAACAACAAGGAATGCCACGTTGACTATGTGGTGCGCATGGATAAGGACAGCGACCTGTATATGTTCCTGCCCACCAAGTATGAACGCAGCTGCAATATCTGGTATCAGCCCGAGGACGAGTATGTTGAGGGCGAGAATAGAATGGAGTATGTGGGTCAGTTCTTCACAGGCGATAACTACTCCATCATGAAGATAGGCAGGTTCATCGAGGATCAGGAGATACGTGTGCGCATAACCATCGCCAACGACAAGAACGAGGCTTACTGGCGTGACAAGCTGTTTTACAGCTTTGACTATAACGGCTTCTCGGAGGCATGCGCAAAAATGCAGAAGAACTCATTTGAAGTCACCGAATTCGAGGACACCAAGCTGACGGGCAAGGTCAATGCTGATGAGGACGGACAACTGCTGTTCACCACCATACCCTATGAGAACGGCTGGACGATAACAGTCAACGGCGAAACGGTCAAGCCCGAAAAGGTCGTTGATGACAGCCTTATCGCCATACCTCTCAAAAAGGGAGAGAATACGGTAAAGATGCTGTTCTCACCGAATTACTGGCGGCTGTCGCTGGTGATAAGCATATTCGGCGTGATAGTGCTGGCGGTCATCGCACTGGCTGAGATAAATGACGGCAGATGCATGAAAAAGCTGTTCTCGGCATCAGGCAAAAAGCCCCCGCAGGAGAACGACCCGCCCGAACCCACTTACAGCGGCGCTGAAGTTCCCGAGCCCATAATGATAGAGATACCCGATGATGACGGCGGGCAGCAGGAAAATACGGTTGACAAAACCGAATGAATGGGTTATGATTATAGTATCCTAAAGCTGTGCCGCAGGATAAGTGACGTGACACAGACTTTACAAAAAATCCGTGAAGGGGAAATACGAGATGGCTAAGAATGTTTACAGAAAAAAACTCACCAACAGCGGCGGCGGTGTCTGCACGATGACCTGCTTTGCAGCGATATTCGCACTTTGTGCGGCTGCGGGGGACTTCATTGCGGGCGCTGTATACACTCAGTTCTATAAAAATCAGGTATATGATATGACGCCCGACCCCATTGGATTTATCGAAAAATACAGCTTTTCGATAGTCATGGCAGTGTTCTCGCTGATAATGTTCATCAGGGCGCTGAGTGCTGCAAAGGGCAAGCTGCTCGGCCGTGAATACGGCTGGATGGGCATTTTCATGGGACTGTTTCTCAGCCTTGACCCCGCAGTGAAGATATACCGTGCACTCAGCGGCGACTTTATAAAGACCTATTTTGATACCTCTTATGACAGCGACAAGTTCCGTGGCGCCATCGAACTGGCAAAGATGGGTCTGCCCGTTATTGCGGGACTGCTGATATTCACAGCAGGCATAGCAGTGCTTGCAAGGGTGAGCGGTGAGTATTTCGTGGTCGAAGCACCCCGTGCGGATAAGAAGAAGGCTGCTTCCCGCAAGGCACAGAAAACCGATGATGCCGCACACAGCTTCGGCGGCGGTGCAGGCAAGGTGCAGGGTCTTACAGGTGAGACAAAGCCTGCCACCTACGGTGAGCGCAGCGATGATGAAACACCCGCAGTCCACGAGACCACCGAGGAAAAGCCCGCAAAGAAAGCTACTGTCAACCTCTGCCCCAACTGCGGCGAGCTTGTAAGTGCCGATGAGCTTTTCTGTTCCAACTGCGGTCATAAAATGTAAAACCTATAAAAGTCATGCCCCTGAGCGTTTTTAAGCGTTCGGGGGTTTTGTGTCTGCTTTTTTGCGGCGGAAGTTTTCCTGTCAGTGGACAGCACCGCTGCTTCAACAAAAAAACTGATTTGCGTGAAAATATTGTGAAATGGGTGGAAATATTTGCGGTTATGTGTTATACTATAAGTTGGTATATTTTATGCCGACATAAGTCAGGCAGTAGAATGGAGAATGCAAATGGCAGTATACTACGAAAAAAATGAGATCGGCAAGGGCATAACACTTACCCGTATAGCCGATCCCAAATATAAGTCAAACATTATCCGTATCAGGTTCGTGACACCTATAAATGCTGATACGCAGGGTGTTAATGCACTGCTGATGTCCATGCTGGTGACCTCCAACTCACAGCACAGGTCGAGAAGTGAGCTTTCCAAAAAGTTCCTGGGACTTTACGGCACTTCCATCGGTGCGGTATGGGGCAATGTCAGCGACTATCAGTCGGTGGGCATAACCATAAGTGCTATCCGTGACAGGTTCACCATAGGCGGGGAAGTTATCTCGGAAGAAGCTGTTACTCAGCTTCTGAAATGTATATTCGAGCCCGACCTGACAGACGGCAGGTTCAACGAGAAATATTTCAGCCTGAGAAAGCAGGAACTGCTTGACAATATCGCTGCTGCTGTGAACGATAAGCGCAGCTATGCCTATACAAAGGCAAGAGAGGTCATCTACAAGGGTGAACCCGCAGCAGTATCAGACCTGGGCACTGCTGAAAGGGCAGCAATGATAACTCAGGAGGACCTGCTGAAACAGTATGACTTCCTGCTGAAAAACGCTGTCATCGACATAATGGTGTGCGGCGGCGGTGAGATAGACAGTGCTGTCAGTCTGCTTACAGACGCTTTCTCAAAGACAGAGAGGGGCGATGTGCCGAAGATATGCTACCGCAGGGCATCACCCGTCAAGGCAGAACTCTGTGTGGCTGAAGAATCCATGAATATCAAGCAAAGCAAGATGTTCATGGCGTATAAAACAAGCTATGAAGATATATATGTCAACAAGGTGATGGCATGCATGCTGGGCGGTTCGGCGTTTTCAAAGCTGTTCATGAACGTGCGTGAGAAACTTTCGGTGTGCTACTACTGCGACAGCTATTTCAGCGACCTGAAAAATGTCATGATGATAGAAAGCGGCGTTGACACCTCAAATATCAAAAAGGCGAGAAGTGCGATAGAAGCCGAACTCGATGCCATGCGAAACGGCGATTTCACCGATGATGAGCTTGAGAACGCAAAGCTTTATATATGCAGCAACTTTGTTTCAAACTACGATTCCGAATGGGATATAAGCGGCTGGTACAGGGTGCAGGATACCCGTGGCACAGCATATACTCCCGAGGAGGTATGTGAGATAGTAAATGCTGTTACCCGGGAACAGGTGACAGAAAGTGCAAAGCGTATGACAGCTGATACGGTGTTCGTTCTTAAAGCAGAGGGGGGCAGTGATGATGAATAAGGAGATCATTAGAAGCGAGCGTTTCGGTGAGCAGTATTCGCTGATACACCACCCCTCGGGACTGGATATACTGGTGTGGAAGATGGATAATTATTCCACCACCGAAGCACTTTTTGCAACAAAGTACGGCTCGATAAATACCTGTTTCAGAACTGCCAAAACAGGCGACTTTATCGAAGTGCCCGAAGGCATAGCACATTATCTCGAGCACAAGCTGTTCGAGAATGAGGATACAGATGTGTTCGACCTGTATGCGGCAACGGGCGCAACAGGCAACGCTTTCACAAGCTTTGATGAAACTGCCTATACTTTCAGCACTACAAAAAACTGGGACAAGGCGCTGGAGATACTGCTGGACTTCGTGCAGAAGCCCTACTTCACACAGGAAAATGTTGACAAGGAACAGGGCATAATCGCACAGGAGATAAGAATGGGCGAGGATTCGCCCTACCGCAGCTGCTATTTCAACCTGCTGAAAGCGCTTTACAAGGAACACCCTGTGAAGATAGATATCGCAGGCACGGTGGAGTCGATCGCCAAGATAACCCCCGAACTGCTTTACGACTGCTATAACACCTTCTACAACCTGCACAACATGGTGCTTTCCATAGCGGGCAATGTGGACGAGGATAAGGTCATCGAGATATGCGACAGGCTGCTCAAGCCCGCTGAGGACCCGAAGCTTGAATGCCGTTTCCCCGATGAGGGCAGCGGTGTCGCACAGAAGCGTGTGACTGCAAGTTTCCCTGTGGGACTGCCTTTGTTCGATATCGGTTTCAAGAGCAAGCCGTGCGACGGCATCGAGCTGGAGCGCAGGGCGTGCATCGCAAGGACGATACTTCAGCTGACAGTGGGCACATCTTCACGGCTGTATCAGCAGATGTTTGAGGACGGGCTGATAAATTCACAGTTCGGATACAGCACATTTGTCAGCAGCGGAAGCTATTTTTCCTGCCTGATATCAGGCGAATCCAAGGACCCCGATGAGGTCTACCGCAGGATACTTGCGGAGCTTGAAAGGGTAAGGAAAGAGGGCTTTGACAAGGAGGATTTCGATATCCTCAAAAGGTCACGCTACGGTTCGCTGGTAAGGACGCTGGGCAATGTTGAAGGTCTTGCCGATGCCATGACAGAGAGCTATTTCAACGGCACGACTGCCTTTGATGATGCTGAGGTGCTGGCTGAGATGACCATAGAGGACTGCATGGCAGCACTTGACGAGCTGTTTGATGAGGACAGCTCAGCCATATCTATAATCGAGCCTGCAAAGGCATAAAGGAGAAAATGAACATGAATATGAATGTGGTGACTGCGCTGACGGCACTTGCCGATGACACTGCGGCAGTCAGAGAAAAGCTTCGGGAGAATCCCGACAAGGTGTATTTCCCGAATTTCGGCAACACAGATAATATACTGCGTGAGGGCATAAGCATAGACCGTGTGGCTTTCACCATACCGGGAATTAATTTCACGGTGTACTGGTACGGTCTGCTTATCGGCATAGGCATGCTGCTGGCGATAGTTTACGGCTACAAGAAGATGCGTCCCTGCGGCATCGACCCCGACAGGGCGACAGATTCGGTCATAAGCGGTATCATCGGTGCCATACTGGGTGCGAGACTTTACTATATAGTTTTCAACACCGAGGGTATGAGCATAACCGATTTCTTCAAGATACGTGACGGCGGACTTGCCATTTACGGCGGAATTATCGGCGCCATACTTGTGGGCGGCATAGTCACGAAGCTGAGGGGACTGCGGCTTTCTGCCATGCTTGATGTGACAGCTCCCTGTTTCCTGATAGGTCAGTGCATAGGGCGCTGGGGCAACTTCTTCAATCAGGAGGCGTTCGGCGCAAACACCGACAAGCCCTGGGGCATGCTTTCATGGAAAACTGCGTCATTCGTCAGTGACCATTATGATAAGCTGACAGATGTGGACGCATTCAAGCCCATACACCCATGCTTTTTGTATGAGTCGATGTGGTGTCTGCTGGGCTTCATACTGCTGCACCTCTATTTCAAGCACCGCAAGTTCGACGGTGAGATATTCATAATGTATGCAGGCTGGTACGGTCTGGGCAGATTCTTCATCGAGGGTCTGCGCACCGATTCCCTCTATCTGGGACAGGTAAGGGTATCACAGCTGGTGGCAGGCACCTGCGTGGTGGCTTCGATAATACTGTGGATAATCTTCCGCAGCGCAACAAAGCGTTCGGGCAGCTACAAGTTCTTCTATGAGACTGAGGTGTCAAAGGCACAGCTGGCTGAATACGCAGGCTACGAGGATATGCAGAAGGAAAAGAAAGAACTGAAAAAGAAGATAGACGAAGCTAAGCACAAGGGCGAAAGCTTTGCCGAGCTTGAAAAGGAATACAATGAAAAGTTCGGCAAGGAAGCGATGAAAGCCCGCAAGCAGGCACTCAAAGATGCGGCAGGCAAGGACAAGGAAGAAGCTGAGAATCCCGATGAGGACTACAAGTCGATACTGGCAGATGATGACAGCAGCGATGAAAAAGAGGATAAGTAAAAACACGGCTTATCATTCATCTGAAAGGAGATGACTATGCAAAAACGCAGATATGCAGCACTGGCAGCGGCACTTGTCATGGTGCTGGGCGGCTGCGGTCCGTTGAACAGCGGTACGGGTGAGAAAGTGACAGAACGGGCGGCAGAGATCAGTCGGGCGGCAGAAGTGACCGCAGATGACAGCACTGCCGATGAACTCCCGCAGGAGGACAGCAAGCCCGAAAGCAGCAAAAAGCCCGCACATACCGAGATAGGCTTGAACGGCGCAAAGGCAGTGACGGATGTGCTGCTGATACCCGATGAAGATATCGACATATCACGCAAGGTCAGATTTATGGATATGTTCGGCGTACATGTACTGCACACGGGCGTCGTGGGGCTTGTGGGCGCACCTGTGGAGGTGGATTTCGACACTGCGGAAGTCGATGGCGGCAAGCTGGTCTTTGTGTATGACCCCGATGCGCTTGACGGTGTAAGACCCGATGCGCTGATGTTTCTGTGGTACGATGAGGAGAACGGCAATTATGTTGAGCGTGATGACGGCGTGCTGAATACCGATAACTGTTCCGTGACGCTGGATATCGATAAGGCGGGGGTCTACCTGCTGGTCAACAAGTATAAATGGCTCAACGTCTGGGGCGCAGGGCTTGAGGACAACGGCTATGAGAAAGACTACGACAGGTCTGCAAAGGCGCTTGACGATACGATATGGTCAAGGTATGAAGATGTGGGAGATATCCCGAAGCTGAAAGACGATGATTATATAGCTTCCTGCAAGCAGGATAACGGCGATTACATATTCGATGTGAGTACGCCCGAACAGCTGGCGAGCGCTGTGTATACCGCAAACTGTCTGCCTTCCGAACAGCCCCTTATACAGGTCAATATAATGAACGATATCGACCTTGCGGGATACAGCTGGGCTTCAATGGGCTGGACGGGCGCAGGGCTGGATTATGAGTTTACGGGTGATGTGTTCGGCAACGGACACACCATAAAGAACATGACGATCAGCGGCGGATATCATATAGGCTTTATCGGCTGCGGCTGCGGCAACATCACCGACCTGAACCTTGAAAATGCTTATGTATCGGGAATGAACGCAGGCTTGCTGGTGGGCTATGCAAGGAACTGTTATATAGTCAACTGCAATGTTCAGGGCGTTACTGATGGCAGGGATGCGGGCGGCATCGTCAGCATAGATCAGTCATCTGAGATCGTTGACTGCACGGCAGATGTCATCGCAAACGATGAAAGTCTGGACGGCTATCTTACAACTGCCGAACGTGAACTGGATAAGGCGAAGGAAGCACACCCGCCCACAGAGGAACTGTGGCTGGACGAACGTGGCTATCCCACAAGGGACTACACGCTTGATGACAAGTATGAGGATCTGGGCTGGATAGTCGTTAAAGACGGCGAGCAGATACTTGACAGGAATGCCGAGAATGAGACAAGCCTGCCGTGGAAGGACTACGATTTGCTGATGCGTGCGGGGCATTACGAGGTAACGCTGTACGCCAGCGTGGACAACTATTATATCCCCATAACCAACACGGTGGAGTATGATGTGGAATAGCCTTATAAAGCAGAAAATACAGATACGGACTCGCAGAGTCTGACAATATACTGACGATTCTAAATACAGGGAGGAAAAAAACAATGGCAAACATAATCGACGGCAAGGCAGTTTCGGCACAGGTCAAGGAGGATATCAGGCAGGAGGTCGAACAGCTGAAAGCTAAGGGCATCGAGATCGGACTGGCAGTGGTGATAGTGGGCGACGACCCTGCATCACAGGTGTATGTGAAGAACAAGGAGAAGGCTTGCGAGACAGTGGGCTTTAATTCCTACAAGTATGCACTGCCCGCAGAGACAACTGAGGAAGAACTGCTGGCGCTGGTGGACAAGCTGAACAAGGACGACAAAGTTGACGGCATACTGGTACAGCTGCCGCTGCCCAAGCACCTTGATGACAAGATAATCATAAACAACATACGCCCCGACAAGGACGTTGACGCTTTCCACCCCGTAAATGTGGGCAAGATAATGATAGGCGATTACAGCTTCCTGCCCTGCACACCTGCGGGCGTTATGGAACTGATAAAGTCCACAGGCACAGACGTTGCAGGCAAGGAATGTGTGGTCATCGGCAGAAGCAACATCGTGGGCAAGCCCCAGGCAATGCTGCTGCTGCATCAGAACGGCACTGTTACCATCACACATTCAAAGACTAAGAACTTAAAGGAAGTCTGCGCAAGGGCAGATATACTGGTCGCTGCGGTGGGCAGAGCCAAGATGGTCAAGGCTGACTACATCAAGGAAGGCGCAGTTGTCATCGACGTCGGCATGAACCGTGATGAGAACGGCAAGCTGTGCGGTGATGTGGACTTTGAGGACTGCAAGGAGAAGGCAGGCTACATCACACCTGTACCGGGCGGTGTAGGTCCCATGACCATTGCGATGCTCATGAAGAACACCCTGACTGCGGGCAAGGAGCATCACGGCGTCAACTGACCGCAATACGTATAACAAGGATATAAAAACGGCACGTATGCTTTGCTGCATGCGTGCCGTTCTTTATTTATAGCTTTGTTTATCAGATGTTTGCAAATGCCTGTTTCAGGTCATCAAGGATATCCTCAACGTTTTCAAGACCAACGGAGAATCTTATCATGCCGCCGTCGATACCTGCTGCGACCAGCTGTTCCTCAGTGAGCTGACGGTGTGTAGCAGATGCGGGGTGCAGTACGCAGGTGCGTATATCAGCAACGTGAACTTCGTTTGAAGCCAGCTTCAGGCTGTCCATGAACTTGACAGCAACAGGTCTGCCGCCCTTGATGGAGAAGCTGATAACGCCCGATGCGCCCAGAGGCAGGTACTTCTGCACCAGAGGATAGTACTTGTTGCCCTCAAGACCGGGATAGAATACGCTTTCTACCTTGTCGTTATTGTTCAGGTATTCAGCAACTATCTTTGCGTTCTCAACATACTGCTTCATACGAACGGGCAGTGTCTCCAGACCCAGGTTCAGCAGGAAAGAGGAGTTAGCTGCGGGGTAGCAGCCGAAGTCTCTCATAAGCTGCATCCTTGCCTTTACGATAAAGGGTGCAAAGGGGTACTTCTCGGTGTATACAGTGCCATGATAGCTCTCGTCGGGCTCGGTCATGCAGGGGAACTTGCCGCTTGCTGCCCAGTCGAACTTGCCCGAATCGACGATAACGCCGCCTACCTGAACAGCGTGGCCGTCCATGTACTTTGAGGTGGAGTGTATAACGATATCTGCGCCCCACTCGATAGGTCTGCAAAGTATGGGGGTAGCAAAGGTGTTGTCAACGATGAGGGGCACGCCGTTTGCGTGTGCAGCCTTTGCGAACTTCTCGATATCGAGAACTGTCAGCGAGGGGTTGGCGATGGTCTCACCGAATACCAGCTTGGTGTTTGGCTTGAATGCTGCCATCAGCTCTTCCTCGGTGCTGTCGGGGTCAACCCAGATGCACTCTATGCCCAGTCTCTTCATGGTTATGTTGAACAGGTTGATGGTGCCGCCGTAGATAGCGGTAGATGCGATGAAGCTGTCACCGCTCTGGCAGATGTTCAGCACGCTGCAAAGGCTGGCTGCCTGACCTGATGAGGTGCACATAGCAGCAACACCGCCTTCGAGTGCTGCGATCTTCTTTTCGACAGCATCGGTGGTGGGGTTCTCGAATCTGGAGTAGATAAGGCTCAGGGTAGGGTCATCGAATACGGCAGCCACCGAGTCGGTGGAGTCATAAACGTAAGTTGTGCTCTGAACTATCGGCACTACTCTGGGTTCTCCGTTCTTTGGTTTGTAGCCTTCGTGAAGGCATTTGGTCTCGATCTTCATTTGTATCTGTCCTTTCATTACAGTTTTATATTTGGAATTTATCTGCAAAATGAATTGTAATCCACCTTACTCATGCTGACAGCGCTTTCCATTGCGATGCGTGCAGCTTCGGTCACATTCATGCTGCCGCCTGCTGTATAGACCGCCCTTTGCAGCGCTATGCCGTAGAGTATGTGCAGCTCGCCGTCCTCTGCATACTGCCTTGCAAGTTCTGCCAGCGGCAGCCAGAGTTCTTTGAGGTAATCTGTCATGCTTTCCCCGACTTCACAGGCTCTTGGTCTGCCAAACTGTTCGCCGCCTGCCACGTAAGATATATACCTGAATATATCATTGACATCAGGCAGACTTGCGCCACGCTGTTTTACAGCGCCGCCTATCATCGCCCACACCGAATATTTTTCGTTGACCAGCGGTTCGTTCAGCAGATCTCCGAAGAATATCTTGCGGCCTGTTTTGTCGGTCATTACTGTGAATATCTGGTCTTCCGAAAGACCGTTCTTTTTCATGAACATCACTCTGACGTCCTTCTGGCAGGCGTACCCTGCCAGTGAACCCACAGCGCATACCAGCGACTGGGGGTGTATCTCATTGCTTGCGCCCCGCATGGCATTTATCAGCCTGTTGAGCACTGCGTCAGCGCCTGTGCGGAGTTTAGTCATATCCATTGTATCACCCTTTGCTGTCGAGAATATTTCGGGGCTGTATCATTGCAGCCTGCCCCTGAGTGCCGCAAGCACTTTCTTTATGGCAAAAGCGTAGAGTATGGCTGTGCTGCCGCCGCCGATGATGCCTGTCACCAGCCGCCTTCGGTTCGTGGACTCTTTTATGCCCATGCGCTGGACAGTCCAGTCAGCCAGCATGACCTCGCAGCCGCAGACCGCAGCCCACGGGGATATCCGCATTTTCAGCCCAAGCGGGTAAGCGATGATATGCCCTATCAGCACGCCTGTACATCTGGCGCACAGCGGGAACTGCCATCTGCCGATAAAAAAGCTTCTGTCGGGTCGCTGGTGGCAGCCGCATCTGCCGAAGTAATGCATGGCACCGAGCCACAGCTGTTGTTTTCTCTCCTCGGTCATACCTTGAACTTTTTGCCGCAGTTGGGGCAGACCCAGTATGCCTTTGTCTTTATCTGCCTGTCAGCGCCGCAAAGACCGCAAAGAAGTCCCACAGGACCCATTATCAGGTATCCGCATATTCCGCTGAACACCCCGTAATCCTTGCCTGTCGTTCTGGTCTCGTTTATTATCTGACAATTGGGGCAGCCGCATTTCGGGCATACCTTGCCGCCGTAATAGCCGTTGTTATCATTTCTTCTGCTCATTTTGTTCTCCGTGAACGATATGTTCTTATACGTTTATCTCTGCCACATCATCAGAAACGCCGTTTGCTTCGATTATGGGCTTTACGCAGTTCTCGATGAATTCATCTACCTGCTGAGGGCATCTGCCGATATAGTTCTCGGGCTTCATTATCTCATCCAGTTCCTCACGGCTGACCATGAAGATGGGATCAGCTGCGATGAGGTCAGCCAGGTCGTTGTCAAGACCGTCCTGCTTAACATGTGCGCCTGCTTCCATTGAAAGCTCTCTGATATGCTCGTGCAGTTCCTGACGGTCGCCGCCCTTTTCGCAAGCGTCCATGATGATGTTCTCGGTCGCCATGAAGGGCAGTTCAGCCATGACACGGCGGGTGATGATCTTATCATATACCACCAGACCGTTCTCGGGGTCGGTGACATTGAGCATGATATTGAGTATAGCGTCAACGCCGAGGAAAGCTTCAGCCACAGAGATACGCTTGTTTGCGGAGTCATCAAGAGTTCTCTCGAACCACTGTGTACCTGCGGTGAATGCGGGGTTGAGCACATCGCATATAACGTATCTTGCCAGTGAGCAGATACGCTCATCACGCATGGGGTTGCGCTTGTAAGCCATTGCGGAAGAACCTATCTGGGTCTTTTCAAACGGCTCCTCTATCTCCTTGAATGACTGGAGAAGTCTGATATCGTTGCCGAACTTCATTGCACTCTGTGCGATGGCAGCCATTACCTGGCAAACTGCAAAGTCCACTTTTCTCGAATATGTCTGACCCGAAACGGGAACGACAGCATCAAAGCCCATTTCCTCAGCGATGAGCCTTTCAAGCTCCTTGACCTTGTCTGTGTCACCGTGGAAAAGCTCCATAAACGAAGCCTGTGTGCCTGTTGTGCCCTTAGAGCCCAGCAGCTTCAGTCTGTTCAGCTGGAAATCAAGGTCTTCCAGATCCATTACCAGCTCGTTGCACCAGAGTGTAGCCCTTTTGCCGACAGTGGTCAGCTGAGCGGGCTGCAGGTGGGTGTAAGCCAGGCAGGGCAGTCCCTTGTACTTGTCAGCGAACTTAGCCAGCTGGTCGATGACCTTTACAAGCTTTCTCTTAACTATCTGCATAGCGTCACGCATGATGATGATATCTGTGTTGTCGCCTACATAGCAGGAGGTAGCACCCATGTGGATTATGCCCTTAGCGTTGGGGCATGCTTCACCGTAGGTGTGTACGTGTGCCATTACATCGTGGCGGAACTTCTTCTCGTACTCAGCAGCCTTTTCATAATCAACATCGTTGATGTGCGCTGCCAGCTCGTCCACCTGTGCCTGTGTAACGTTCAGACCGAGCTTCATCTCAGCCCTTGCCAGTGCTACCCAGAGTTTTCTCCAGGTGGTGAACTTCTTGTCAGCTGAAAAGATGTACTGCATCTCCTTGCTGGCATATCTTGTGCAGAAGGGGGATTCATAGCTGTTAGTTGACATATTGATTACCTCTTTCAAATAGTTTTTTAGACAAAATAAAAATACACTATAATTATACCATACATTGTCAGAAAAATCAAGACAGGACGATACATGACTCACAAAGATCACGGCAGCATGTTTGTGCGGCGCATAAAAAAGAGCGCAGCGGCTGCCGAAAGCAGTCGTTTTGCGTTCTTTCTTACTGTTGTGTTCAGCCGTGCGCAAGCCTTTGCGGGGTGCGGCGGTCGGGGCGGGCATAGACTATAAAGCAGAGGATTATCTGTATTATGGTCGAACAGGGTGTGGCAAGCCCTATGAGGAACAGCGAACCTCCGCCGAAGTGCTGCATAAGCAGTGCCACAGGTATTCTGACGAGAAAAGCCCCGCATACGCCCTGCACCATGACGAACGCAGTTTTGCCTATGCCGTTGTAGTAGCCGATGAAGCAGAACAAGAAGCAGGTAAGCAGGCAGTCGATGGCGTAGGCACGCAGATATGCCCATGCATCTCTGATGGTGGCAGAGTCCTTTGAGAATATGGCAGCCATAAGGTCACCACGGAAAAAGGTCAGCAGGAACATCAGCACACCGAAGGCGAATGACACCGATATGCCTGTGCGCAAGGCTTTTTTGGCTCTGTCGGTGTGACCTGCACCGTAGTTCTGTGCGACGAATGCAGACATCGACTGCATGAATGCGGCGGGCACCAGCATTATAAAGGCGCAGACCTTTTCTGCCACGCCCACACCCGCCGATGCTGTGACGCCGAGACGGTTGACGATGGCAAGCATCACAAGGAATGATATGCCCACAAGCAGGTCCTGCAAAGCGATGGGCGTGCCTATTTTTAATATTGTAGCAGCATGCCGTGATGAAGGGCGCAGGTGGTGTCTGCCGAATTCAAAGGGCAGCTTTGTGCGGCGTATCATGAAAAACGAGATGACCACGCTTATCAGTTGTGCAAGGACAGTTGCCAGCGCAGCGCCCGATGCGCCCATGCCCAGCACTGCGGCAAACAGCAGGTCGCCCGCAATGTTGAAAACACAGGCGATACCAACTGCGATGAGGGGCGTGCGTGAGTCGCCCAGCCCACGGAAAATACTGCCCAGCAGGTTATATGCGGTGATTATGAGAAAACCGCCGCCGCAGATGCGTATGTAAGATGCTGTCAGCGAAAAGGCTTCCTTCGGTGCCTGCATTATCTTTGCAAGAAGTTCTGCGCCGAACACGCTTATCAGTGTGAACAGCAGACCTGTCACAGCGAAGATGACCATGCCCGTGCCGATGGTGCCTGCGGCGTCATCGGGGCGTTTCTGCCCTATCCGCTGACCCACCGCAACGGTTATGCCCATAGCAAAGCTGACTATCAGGTTCGTTATGGTCATGACTATCTGCGAACCTGTTGAAACTGCCGAAACATCGGCTTTAGTGCCGAATCTGCCCACCACCAGAAGATCGACGGCGCCGTAAAGCGACTGTAAAAACATGGCAAACAGCACGGGCAGCATGAACTTCAAAAGCTTGGGCAGTATCGCTCCTTCGGTAAAGTTATTTTGTTCCATTATATACCTCCATAAGAAAAGCCGGATAAAACAGCAGGCATCTCAACCTGCGGTCTTATCCGGCATTACATTTCTGTCGAATGTTTTGCCCT
>CAMNMO010000003.1 GCA_946544695.1 uncultured Ruminococcus sp.
AAGTTTTTTTGTGCCCGTAGGGAGGGACGACCGAAGGGTGCAAAAAAGCTTTAAGCTGCAACAGGCACAAAAGTCGAAGCGCAACATCAGCAAAGCTGATGTTTGGGGTATGGGGGCTGTGCCCCCATTTTAAATAATAGCTTGGTTATTTTGGCTAAAACGTTTTCGAGGTGGGTGGTGGTATGGGGGTGAGGGCGGGGTGGGGTGAAGATCGGGTGGTCGGCGGGGCGGCTTATTTTCGGGGTGGGCGGGACTGCCGCCTGAATGTTATGGTTATATTGAACGAAAAAATCCGCCGTTTTGCCGCATGTTTACTAAAACGTTTTCGATTGTCTGTAAAGTTGTTCAAAAGTGGCGGGGCGAAATTATTGAATTTTTCAAAATTGATAAAAAACACTTGAATAATCTAAGTGGATATGTTATAATAAATTGTATTATAAATCAGCGTTGAAAGGAAGAAATAAAGTGAACAAGATCGACTTGAATTATCAATTCAAGGGGACAAACTGCGTTAAAATGCAGTCTGATAAATATACTGTCATCATTGCACCGTCAGTCGGTTCGGCTGTGCTGAGAATGAGAGACGATCAGAATGATCTGGAGATATTCAAATTCCGCAAATTCGTGTCAATGAAAACGATTGAGAGCCAGAGAGAGATCTGGGGTCTGCCCACACTCTATCTGCCCAACAGATTTGACAACGGCGTTCTCAAGACTTCTGATGCGGTATACAAGTTCCCGATAAATGAACCTCAGCTCGGAAACTTCATTCACGGCTGGGTGCACAAGCGGGCACACGAGATAGAATGCTACTCGGAAGAAAACGGCAAGTGCGTGCTGATAACCTCTTACGTCTACGACGAGAAGGACGAGATGTATCAGTACTTCCCTGTCGGATTCAAGATATCATACACCTTCACACTGTCTAAGGACGGACTTTTGCAGGAGATCTACCTGACTTCAAACAGCGACAAGGCACTGCCTGTTTCTATCTGCACACACACCTGCATAAATTCGCCGCTGAAGGACGGCGGAAGTGAAGCTGACCTGAGACTTTGCGTGCCTGTGGGCGAGAAATGCGAGCTCGACCGCAGATGTCTGCCGACAGAGAGACTTCTGCCGCTGGCTGACTGGGACAAGGAGTACAAGGAAGGCACTAAGGCGCCTACGGGTCAGCCGCTGGACAACGACATGTACACCGCTGTGATGAACACCTACAAGGACAAACCTTTCAACGGTGTCATCATAAGGGATATAAAGAGCGGTCACACACTGCTCAACGAAGTATCGAAGGAGTTCAGGTTCTGGAACATGTGGAACCATGACGGCGACAAGGGATACTTCTGCCCCGAGCCGATGACCGCTATGATAAACGCACCGAATCTGGAGCTTAGCGGCGAGGTTTCGGGATACTGCGAGATCATGAAGGGCGAGACTTACAAATGCTGGCAGAGGTTCTACACCGAGTAAATATCCGAAAGACGGCGGCTGTGCTTATGACAGCGGCGCTGCTGACAGGCTGTGTATGGGACGGACAGGAGATACCTGAGCCGGAGGACACGAAGCCTGCGGCAGACAGGACAGTCACGGAGGACGAAGATAAGGCTGACGACAGCAGCACTGTACCCGAGGACGAGGACAAGTCCGCTGAGAGAGAAGCCCGAAAGCTGCTTGACAGGTGGCTGGGACTGATGGCGGACGGCAAAGGTGAAGAAGCAGACGAACTGGTGAGCGAACAGATAAGTTCGGTGGACTATGATTACAGGCTGTTCAACACCGAATTCCCCGGGGAGGCTGAGGTGGTGCGTTATGCGCCTGCGGTCGTAAAGGAAAATGACAGCGGCAGGACGGTCACGCTGAAAGTGATAGTGACGCCTGTTGACGAGCCCGAAAAGAAGGTCTGTGCGGACATTGACATAAGCATCGGTGAAAACGGCGATGCACGCATTGAAGATGTCACGGAGATAGGCAGCACCGCAATGGTGGAGCGCAGGACTCTCGAACGTGCAGCACAGGCTTATGAGGTCGCAGTGGAGACCTTTGAGCGCATGGAACCTAAGCCTAACGACGGCATGCATCACAAGGGCAAGGGCACGCTGCTGACAGACACGCTGGAAAACAGGTTCAAGCCTTCAAGCTGGGAAGATTTCAGTGTGGCGGTACGTGACGGCAAGGTGATGTACGTAAGCTGGAGCAGCGGAGAGATATCGCAGAGGTATCCGAAAGCGCCCGAAGTCGATGGGCTGATAGAACTGAGATCGGACTACGAGATACAGCCTAAGCGTCTCGACAACAACAACAAGGAGATCACTGATGACAGCGATCGGAGTTCTTCGCAGCAAGATTAAGTCAGACAGATCATTTATATGCTATCCGACTGACACACAACGGCAGGCGGACCTTGTTGGAGACCGCCGCTGCGGAAAGACAAAGGTATATAATAAATGGCATCAATGCTCTGTACAGGCACTCACCGATAAGGTGGGGGCTGCGTTCGGAGATATAAGTTATTTAATGTATAATAAACGACAAATAAGTTTTCACTCAGACCGAGCGCAAAGCCTGCGGTTTTTGGCTTTGTGGTCGGGATAAGCTTGAAAATTTATGACGTTTAATATTATAATAAACGACATATAAATTTTCACTTAGACCGAGCGCAAAGCCTGCGGTTTTTGGCTTTGTGGTCGGGATAAGTCTGAAAATTTATGACGTTTAATATTATAGTAAACGACATGTAAATTTTCACTTAGACCGAGCGCAAAGCCTGTGATCTTTGGCTTTGTGGTCGGGATAAGTCAGAAAATTTATGACGTTTAATATAAATCAGGAAAGGTGGAATTTACCAAATGAAATTCGGTTTTTTCGATGACGTTAACAAGGAGTACGTCATTACAGACCCAAGAACTCCCTACCCCTGGATAAACTATCTGGGTTCTCAGGCGTTCTTCTCTCTCATCTCCAATACAGCAGGCGGTTACAGCTTCTATAAGGACGCCAGGCTGAGAAGGATCACACGTTATCGTTACAACAACGTGCCTATCGACATGGGAGGAAGATATTTCTATGTAAACGATAACGGCACTGTATGGAACCCCGGCTGGTCACCTGTAAAGGCTGAACTGGACGCTTATTCATGCCGCCACGGTATGGGGTATACCGTTATAAAGGGCGAGAAGAACGGTCTGGAGGCTGAGGTAACTTTCTTCGTTCCCAACAACTACAACGGTGAGGTACAGCAGCTGGTACTGACTAACAAGTCTGACGCTGCAAAGACCTTCAAACTGTTCTCTTTTGCAGAGTGGTGTCTGTGGGACGCACAGGACGACTGCACAAACTTCCAGAGAAACTTCTCAACAGGCCGTGTTGAGGTGGAAGGCTCTGTTATCTATCACAAGACTGAATACAGAGACAGACGTGACCACTATGCATTCTACTCTGTAAACGACAGCATCGACGGCTATGACACTGACAGAGATGCTTTCATCGGTCTGTATAACGGATTTAACGATCCTCAGGCTGTTATGGCAGGCAAGGCTACCGACTCCTTCGCTGACGGCTGGTCGCCCATTGCTTCACACTACAAGGAGATCACACTGGCACCCGGCGAGAGCAAGACCCTGATATTCATACTGGGTTATGTTGAGATGCCTGTTGACCAGAAGTTCGAGGCTGACGGCAAGACCATCAACAAGGTAAAGGCTAAGGCTATGATCGAGCAGTTCAACACACCCGAGAAGGTTGCTGAAGGTCTGGCTGAGCTGAAGGCTTCATGGGACAAGCTGCTGGGCATACTCAATGTACACACTCCCGAGGACAAGGTAGACCGCATGGTAAACATCTGGAACCAGTATCAGTGCATGGTAACATTCAACCTGTCCCGTTCCGCTTCTTACTTTGAATCGGGCATAGGCAGAGGCATGGGCTTCCGTGACTCCAACCAGGACATTCTCGGTTTCGTTCACCAGATACCCGACCGTGCAAGAGAGAGGATCATCGATATCGCTTCCACTCAGCTTCCCGACGGCGGCTGCTATCACCAGTATCAGCCCCTTACCAAGAAGGGCAACTCGGATATCGGCGGCGACTTCTCCGATGACCCGCTGTGGATGATACTTTCTGTTTCCGCTTACATCAAGGAGACAGGCGACTGGGGCATTCTCGATGAGATGGTACCTTATGACAACGATGAGTCAAAGGCACAGCCTATGCTGGACCACCTGAAGGTATCCTTCTACCACATCGTAAACAACCTCGGTCCTCACGGACTGCCGCTTGCGATGCGTGCTGACTGGAACGACTGCATCAACCTGTCATGCTATTCCGATACTCCCGGTGAGAGCTTCCAGACCTACACCAACCCCAAGTTCGCTGCTGAGGGCGGTTACTCCAAGGTAGCTGAGTCTGTAATGGTGGCTACACTGTTCACCTACACAGGACCCAACTATGTGGCTATACTCAAGCACCTGGGCAAGGACGATGAGGCTGCTGCTGCACAGGCTGAGATCGACAAGATGAAGAAGAACGTTATGGAGTCTGCATGGGACGGCAACTGGTTCCTGAGAGCTTATGATGCTGAAGGCAAGAAGATGGGTTCAAAGGAATGCGAGGAAGGACAGATCTTCATCGAACCTCAGGGCTTCGCTATCATGTCTGAGATAGGCAAGGAGCAGGGCGCTGATATGAAGACACTGGCTGCCATCGACGACAGGCTCAACACTAAGTTCGGTCTGGTACTGAACAACCCTGCATTCACCAAGTACTATATCCAGTACGGTGAGATCTCCACTTATCCCGGCGGATACAAGGAGAACGCAGGTATCTTCACACACAACAATGCATGGATAATCTGCGCTGCTGCTTATGCAGGTCAGGGCGACCAGGCATTCAAGTACTACTCTGAGATCGCTCCTGCATTCACAGAGGAGACTTCCGACATACACAAGACCGAGCCTTATGTATACGGTCAGATGATCGGCGGTAAGGACGCAGGTTCCGACATCGGCAGACCAGGCAAGAACTTCGGTCAGGGCAAGAACTCATGGCTGACAGGTACAGCTGCATGGAACATGGTAGCTATCTCGCAGTACATTCTGGGTGTACAGCCTGACTTCGACGGTCTGAAGATAGATCCTTCCATTCCTTCCGCATGGGACGGTTTCACCATAACCAGAAAGTTCAGAGAGAACACCTACAACATCACAGTAAAGAACCCCGATCACGTTTGCAAGGGTATCAAGTCTGTAACTGTTGACGGCACCAAGATCAACGGTATCGTTATGCCTGTATTCGAGGCAGGTTCGGTACACGAGGTCGAGGTCGTAATGGGAGAATGATATTCGGCTGAAAGTTGATATTGAATGATCTGTGCCCGCAGGGGGAAATTCCTGCGGGCACATTTTTGTCATTTTTTGGGAAGGCAAATGTAAAAATATAGCTTTGCCAAAGTCCAAAAACTTGACAAAGACCCTGAAAAGGGGTATAATAATATGGTCGGCTGAAATGCCGATAAAATATATTTCTGAAAGGGGTACTGACAATGCCTAAGTTTTACATCACTACGCCGATATACTACCCGTCGGGCGATCCGCATATCGGTCATTGCTATACCACGGTCGCATGCGACTCGATTGCGAGGTATAAGCGAATGCAGGGCTATGATGTCATGTTCCTGACAGGTACTGACGAACATGGTCAGAAGATAGAGGATAAAGCCAGAGATAAGGGCGTTACTCCTCAGCAGTACGTTGACGAGATAGTAGCTACGTTCAAAAAGCTGTGGAGCTACATGAACATCAGCTACGACAGATATATAAGGACCACCGATGATTACCACGTTGAGAGCGTACAGAAGATATTCAAGGAGCTTTATGACAAGGGCTACATCTACAAGGGTGAATACACAGGCAAATACTGCACACCCTGTGAGAGCTTCTGGACAGAGAGCCAGCTCGATGCTGACGGCTGCTGCCCCGAATGCCACCGTCCTGTAAAGGAAGCTTCCGAGGAGGCTTACTTCTTCAAGATGTCGCCGTTTGCCGACAGGATAGAAAAGCTGCTGACCGAGACAGATTACCTGCGTCCCAAGACAAGGGCTACCGAGCTGGTCAACAACTTCATCAAGCCCGGACTGGAGGACCTGTGTGTTTCGAGAACTTCATTCACATGGGGCATACCTGTTACCTTTGACCCCAAGCACGTTGTTTACGTCTGGGTAGATGCGCTTTCAAACTACTGCACTGCACTGGGTTACAAGAACGACAAGTACGATGACTATGAAAAGTACTGGCCTGCTGACGTTCACATGGTGGCTAAGGATATCATGAGATTCCATGCGATAATCTGGCCTGCCATACTGATGGCACTGGACCAGCCGCTGCCGAAGCACCTGGCTGTTCACGGCTGGATAACTTTCCAGAGCAAGACAGGCGAGGCACAGAAGATGTCCAAGTCACTGGGCAACGTGGTTGACCCGTTCATGCTGGGCGAGCGCTACGGTGTTGACGCTATCAGATACCATATACTGAGAGAGATGGCGCTCGGTGCGGACAGTGCGTTCTCCAACGAGATAATGATAAACCGCATAAATTCAGACCTGGCTAACGGTTTCGGCAACCTGGTATCACGTACCGTTGCGATGGCTGACAAGTACTTCGGAGGCACGCTGCCCGAGGCACGCCTGGAGGGTGACTTTGACCGGTCGCTGAAGGACTGCCTGCTGGCTGTACGTGACGAGGTGGACAAGTGCATCGACGAGACAAGGCTGAAAAATGCACTGGAAGCTATCTTCGTGGCTGTTGACCGTGCAAACAAGTACATCGACGAGACCGAGCCGTGGGTACTGGGCAAGGACGAATCCAAGTATGACAGGCTGGCGACCGTACTTTACAACCTGCTGGAGTCGATACGCATAATCTCCACGCTGCTTTCGGCATTCATGCCCACCACCATGCCTGAGGTATGGGAGCAGATAGGTGCAAATGCTGATATATGCACCTATGAGAATGCAGGAAAGTTCGATGTTCTGCCAAAGAATGTAACTGTACACAAGGGCAGGATACTTTTCCCGAGAATAGACATGGCTAAGGAGATAGACGAGCTGAATGCCATCATCGAGAAGAACATGGCTGAAGCTAAGGCTAAGCTTTCGGCTGACGAAGCAGCTGAGGCATTCACACCTGCTGAGCTGGCTGAACAGGTGACCATAGACGACTTTGCAAAGGTCGAGCTGAGGGTCGCTGAGGTAAAGGCATGCGAGAAGGTGAAGAAGTCGAAGAAGCTGCTGTGCTTACAGCTGGACGACGGCTTTGGCGGCAGACAGGTAGTCAGCGGTATAGCGCAGTGGTACAAGCCTGAGGATCTGATAGGCAAGAAGGTCATCATTGTGGCAAACCTGAAGCCTGTGACGCTGTGCGGCGTTGAGTCAAACGGAATGATCTGTGCGGCTGATGCGCCTGACGGTTCGGCTAAGGTGGTATTCCCCGATCAGAGCCTGCCTAACGGTTCAAAGATAAGATAACAAGGAAAGCACAAAGGAAGAATGTATGGACGGTTTTGAGCTCGCTGCACTGTCATTTATGACACTTATGACGGTACTCTGGGTAATATATGTGATACAGGCATTCGGCAAGATAATACTTGGCATTTACATTCTCATCAAGGAAACACCCAAAAACCGTACAGCTAAGATCATCGGCTGGGTACTCATAATAAAAGGTGCGATCGAAGCCGTTTCACTGCTGAGGTTCCTTTCAAATTATCAGGAGCTTTCCCGACTTTCAATGTGATAAAAAATACAGCCCGACGTATCGACTGTCGGGCTGATATAAGCGTCCGTAGCTCAGCTGGATAGAGCGTCAGACTCCGACTCTGAAGGCCGCAGGTTCGACTCCTGTCGGGCGCATGATGAAAAAGACCCACGTTTTTTCGGCGTGGGTCTTTTTTATGGTCATTATCTGAGCTTGGCTTGCAGGGTGCTTCTGACGGCGCCTGCGCCTGACAGCATGCTGTTGAGCGATGTTATTATCTTATCGGCAAGACCTGCTTTGACAAGGTCTGTACCGAAAAGGGTGGTGTTTTTCAGGATATTGCGAACAGCGTCCGCATCGCAGCAGCTGCCGTACCAGTCGGGGGTGACTGTTTTTTGGAGTTCGGGCAGCATGGGGTCGGCACTGAGTTCCATTTTGGCGCCGCTGTCGTCTATGCCTGTCAGGTATCTGAGCCATGCGGCTATTACCAGAGGTATCAGTTCAAGGCTGTCGGTACTGCCTTTGGCGGCATACGCCTTGATAGTCTCACCGAAACGAATGGCAAGCTTCTGGCTGGTATCGGTGGCTATACGCTGGGGGGTATCGGGAAGGTAGCTGTTGGGCAGGCGCTGTTCGAGAACTTCTTTCAGGAAATCCTCGGGGCGTATCATACCCGGGTCTATGACCACAGGCAGACCTTCTTTATAGCCAAGCCTGTAAACAAGTTCTTTCAGGTCGGGGTCGTTCATCTCATCGGCTATTTTGGTATGACCAAGCAGGCAGCCGAAAACTGCCAGCGCTGTATGAAGCGGGTTAAGGCAGGTCATGACCTTCATCTTTTCGGCACGGTCAACAGTTTCACGGTCGGTCATATAGACGCCTGCCTTTTCAAGTAGAGGTCTGCCGTTGGGGAAGCTGTCTTCAATGACAAGATACTGGGGCATCTCGGCATTGACAAAGGGTGCAATGAAGGTACCACGGGTGGTCTTGACGGGCTGCATGCCCTCAATGCCCATAGCTGTCAGTTCATCACAGACGGACAGATCGGGGCGGGGGGTTATCTTATCTATCATACTCCAGGGGAATGTGACCTTATCGCTGTTTACGTAAGCGATGAAATCATCGCCCACCTTGCCGCAGGCATGCCACTGTTCGGCGACTGTCATAACGCCCTCACGCAGCTTATCGCCGTTGCGGCTGCAATTATCCATGCTGACCAGTGCCAGCGGCTTTTCGCCCGCATTGAACCTTGCATAAAGCAGTGCGGCTATTATGGACATGGCAGAATTCAGCACGCCCTCGGGACCTGCTTCGATATCGGCTTTAACAAAGGGGAAAAGTTCGCCGTTCATATCCTTGACGGCATAGCCCTTTTCGGTTATGGTGAAGGATATCATTTGCAGGCTGTCGCTGACGGCATACTTTTTAAGGGTGTCATAGCCCTTGCCCTTTGCACACTCGGCGCCGCCTATGCTGCCTATCACACGCAGGTACTTCTCGCCCTGTGCAGGCAGACCCACCAGCAGCACCAGGTCATCGAAGGGGACATATATCTTGTCGATGGTCTCGGTATCGAAGCTGTCCACCGCAACTATGCCGCTTTCCATATCGCCCGACTTTATCAGTTCATCAGCCAGACAAGCGATATACCCACGGAAGATATTGCCTGCGCCGAAGTGCAGCCAGCGGGGTGCGGCGGCTGTGGCAGCCTTTAGCTTATCGGTATCATAGTCGGGCAGGATAAAGCCTTTTTCCTGCCAGAGATGTTTTTCGTTGACAATGCTTTCAGTATCAAGTTTCATGATGAACTCCTTATCTTTGTACCTGTGCCGAACCGCTTCCGAATGCCAGCGCCTTGACTTCATCGGCGGACATAAGGTTGCAGTCACCCTCCACCGACAGTTTAAGGCAGGATGCTGCCGCTGCGAAATCGACGGCACTCTGGGTATCCATGCCCTCCATGAGTGCGTAAATAAGTCCTGCGGCAAAGCTGTCGCCGCCGCCCACACGGTCTACGACGTGTGAAGTATACTCACGGCTGTAACAGTGCTTTTCACCGTCATACAGCAGTGCCGCCCACTTGTTGTCATCTGCGGAAAGAGTGGTGCGCAGGGTTATGGCGACCTTTTTGAAGCCGAAGCGCTGCCTCAGCTTTTCTGCCACTGCTTTATATGCGTCATAGTCGCTGTCATCACGGGCGTTGGTGGGTATGCCGAAAAGTTCCTCAGCCTGGTCCCTGCCGCCTATATACACATCGGTATACCTGAGTATCTCCTCCATCACCCTGCCTGCTGTTTCCTTATCCCACAGCTTGCGGCGGAAGTTGATATCACAGCTGACCGTTATGCCCATCTCACGGGCTGTCTTTACGGCTTCAAGGGAAGCTTTTGCAGCCTCATCGCTGAGTGCGGGCGAGATGCCAGTTATATGGAACCAGCTTGCGCCAGAAAGCAGGCGGTGCCAGTCATACTCCTCTGCCTTTGCTGCTGCGAAGGACGAACCTGCCCTGTCATAGATGACCTTTGAGGGGCGCTGCGCTGCGCCTTTTTCCAGAAAATATATGCCTATCCTGTCGCCGCCACGGATAACATCGGTGGTGTCAACGCCGTACTGACGCAGGGTATTTATGGCAGCCTGACCTATCTCATGGTCGGGCAGCTTGCTTATGAATTTTGCATCGCAGCCGAACTGTGCCAGCGACACGGCTGTGTTTGCTTCACCGCCGCCGTACACAGCACTGAAGCTGTCTGCCTGAACGAACCTGTTATGTTCGGCAGGTGATAACCGCAGCAGCAGTTCACCGAAGGTAACAACTTTTTTTGCCATGACTGACCTCCTATCTGCGGACTATGCGCAGCGATGCTGACGAGATGCTGACAATACCCATTTCGTCGCAGACTGCTGTGCTGTCATCGAACTGCACTCCCCTGTTTTTCAGGTGGAACACTGCACGTTCGGGCATTTTTGAAGAAAGCTCGGTAACGCCGTCGGTACACTTTACAAAGGTCAGGCTAAGCATGACGTCAACGGCATCTGATGCTGCCTTGCAGACTGCCTCGAAGTCTCCCGCAGCTATCTTCTTTCTGTCCACCATGAAGCTGCCGCCGCATGCGATTATGCGTGGGTCTTCAAGATAGGTGCCGATGTTTTTTGCATTCAGTCCGCCTGTGGGCATGAAGCGCATATCCTTGAAAGGTGCAGCCATTGCACGTATCATTGCAAGCCCGCCTGCCTGTTCTGCGGGAAAGAATTTGACCTCTGTAAGCCCCAGTGCTGCGGCTTTGCCGACCTCTGAGGGGGTGGCGCAGCCGGGCAGCATGGGCACGCCCTTTGCCTGACAGCGGCGCACCACATCTTCATCGAGACCAGGGCTGACTATGAACTGTGCGCCCGCAGCGATGGCGGCATCTGCCTGTGCTGTTGTGAGGACTGTTCCTGCGCCCACCACCATATCGGGGCAGGCTTTTTTCATGCGGCTGATGGCTTCTGCTGCGGCGGCAGTACGGAAGGTGACTTCCGCTGCGGGCAGCCCGCCCTTGCAGAGTGCTTCTGCCAGCGGTGCAGCCTGTGAAGCATCGTCGATGACCACAACGGGGACAATGCCGATATTACCCAGTTTTTCTATGATCTTATCCATATATAAAATACCTCTTTTACTATTTGACAGCTTTACCTGAGCTCGGCGGGAATGCCGAAAAACTTCATGGCGTTGTTAAAGCTGACGTTCCTGACTATCTCACCAAGCGTTTCCTCATCGAAGAAAAGTTCGCCGTTTGCGGCAAGTCTGCCGATATATGCGCAGAGGATACGCCTGAAATACTCATGCCTTGTATATGACAGAATGCACCTTGAATCGGTCAGCATGCCTATGAAATTGCCAAGCACGCCCTGTTCGCAAAGGCTTTGCAGATGTGCACGCATGCCGCCCAGATTATCATTGAACCACCATGCGGCGCCGTGCTGCACCTTGCCGCACACGCCTTCCTCATTGAAGCACTTTGCAAGCACATCGAGGGGGGCATTCATTGAGGGGTCAAGGCTGTACAGGACTGTGCGGGGCAGGCTGTCGGTCTTATCGAGTTCATCTAGGAACGCAGCCAGGCTTTCGATGGGTGCGGCACTGTGTATGCGGTCGAAGCCTGTATCCCTGCCGACAGCATTGAACATGCGGGTGTTGGAATTTCTTGCGACGCCGAAATGCAGCTGCATGACCCAGCCGTGTTTTTTATATTCTGCGGCAAGGAACAGCATGGTCTCGGTGATGAAACCGAGTCGCTCGGAGTCTGTTATCCCGCCGCCTGACATTGCCTTTGCGAAGATACGCTCACACTCATCGCTGCTTATGCGGCAGCAGGGGAATGTGACGGTACTCTGGTCGCTGCTGCGGCAGCCCATTGACGCAAAGTGCTCCATTCTCTTTGAAAGCGCCAGTTTTACTGATGCAAAGCTGTCGGGCTGTGTGCCTGCGGCTTTACAGAGTGCCCTGATATATTCGGGGAACCCGTCAGTCTCCACCAGCAGCACCTTATCGGGGCGGAAGGTGGGTATTACCTTACAGTCAAAGTCGGTATCCTCAGCGATGACCTTATGCCATCTGAGGTCATCGCAGGGGTCATCGGTGGTGCCCACCACCTTGACGTTCGACATACGTATCATCTTTTTGGCGGAAAGCTCGCCGCTTTGCAGTTTTTTATTGCAGATACCGAATATCTCATCGGCGTTCTTTTCGTTGATGGGCAGGGTACAGTCAAAGTAGCGCTGCAATTCCAGATGGCTCCAGTGATAGAGGGGGCTGCCCACCGCCTGTGACAGTGTGCGGCACCAGCACCTGAAACGTTCACGTTCATCTGCCTTGCCTGTGATATATTCTTCGGGTATGCCGCACTGTCTCATGGCACGCCACTTATAGTGGTCACCGCCCAGCCAGAGTTCGGTGATGGTGCCATAATTTTTATCTTCAGCTATCTCGGCGGGGTCGATATGGCAGTGATAGTCGATTATGGGCATACCTTCTGCGTAGTTGTGATAGAGTATCCTTGCTTCTTCTGTATCGAGAAGGAAATCCTTATCCATGAATGGTTTTCTGTTGGTTTCCATGTAATTGCCTTTCTGTATTTCAGCATGACATTCAGCGCTCACAAAGACCCTTTTGCAAGCGCTGCTTAATTATATTAAACGACATAGATTTTCTGACTTATCCCGACCACACCGCCAAATATCGCAGGCAGTGCGGTCGGTATAAGTGAAAATCTATATGTCGTTTACTATATATATATCAAAAATGTGTTTGAGACTTTCCGATATAATGCCGTTAATTATGGTGTGTCAGGCAGATAGCCATAACTTTATATGATATGGTCATTTATTTTCCAGCTTATCCAGCATATCCCAGACGCCCAGGATATACATGATACCCAGCGCCCTGTCATAGAGACCGTAACCCGGACGGCACTTCTCGTTCCAGATATGTCTGCCGTGGTCGGGACGGATATAGCCGTCAAAGCCGCCGTCGTGGTATGCCTTGATGATATCGAGTATGCCCACATCGCCGTCGCAGTCACGGTGGGAAGTCTCGCTGAAATCGCCGTTATCGAAATGCTTGACGTTCCTGATATGTGCAAAAGCTATCCTGTCGCAGTGCTTTCTGACGATATCAGCCACGTTGTTTGCGGGGTTTGAACCCAGTGAACCCGAACAGAGAGTCAGGCAGTTATAGGGGTCATCGACCATAGAAACGAACCTGTCCACCGCCGCAGCATCGGTCAGCAGTCGGGGCAGACCGAAGATATCCCAGGGCGGGTCATCGGGGTGGATAGCCATTTTGATATCACACTCGTGGCAGGTGGGCATTATTGCTTCGAGGAAGTATTTCAGGTTAGCCCAGAGTGTCTCCTTATCCACGTCCTTATAGAGAGCGAACAGTTCTTTCAGGTTTGCAAGCCTTTCGGGTTCCCAGCCCGGCATGGTATAGCCTTTAGTCTCCCTGAGGATATACTCAGCCATTTCTTCGGGGTCCTGCTTTATCTTGCTTTTTTCGTAATACAGCGCTGTCGAACCATCGGGCAGCGGGTGGAAAAGGTCTGTTCTTGTCCAGTCGAACACGGGCATGAAGTTATAGCAGACCACCTTTACACCGAACTCACTGAGGTTCCTGAGAGTCTGCTTATAGTTCTCGATGTAGAGGTCACGGTCCTTGCCCGCAGTTTTGATATCATCGTGAACGTTGACAGATTCCACGACACTCATACCAAAGCCGTAGGCATCAAGTTCGTCCCTGACCTTCTGTATCTCGCTTTTTTCCCAGACTTCGCCAGGCTGCTTTTCGTGCAGTGCCCAGACTATCTCGGTGACGCCCGGTATCTGCCTGATATCAGCCAGTGAGATACTGTCATTGCCTGTGCCGTACCAGCGGAATGACATTTTCATTTGCATACCTCCTGTCGTTGATACCTGACCTTTTTAGCACACATACAGATGCTGTTCGCTGCATACGGTATGCGTGGGTCGGTATATTATTTTCAAGTTAATTATACCTCACCGTTAGCTTAAATTCAAGTAAAGTATAGCTATTCGCCATTTTTGATATACGACCTCTCGCCGCCGATTTTTCGGGGTTTTTCAAAGATCTGCCCCATTGCGGGCAGTTACCGATTATTGCGGTTTTTCGCCGCATCAAAAAGAACGGACAGCGCACACTGTCCGTTCATATCGTTTTTATTGATATTGATGCATACAGGTCAATGGATACCATCTTGCAGACCGAATGTGACTTCGGCGGTGCCGTTGTTCGGGAACCTGACGATCACATCTCTTTCATCGCCTATAACGCAGTTAAAAATGCCGAATTCCACGCTGCCGTCCCGCTTTATCTCGATAAGCCCTATGGACATGGCACCAAGAAACTGTTCCTCCGATGCCAGCACGCCTTTTTCAGTCAGAATAAATCCGTTTTCATCGGAAAGCTTTTCAAGGACAGCCATTTTCACCTGATAGTCGATATCCTCTTTACTGTTCATTATAGATGCAAATTTATCAAGACCGCCGCCCATATCGTCAGAACCTTCTGCGATGCATTCTATCACGATATCGCATTCGTCATCATCATCACACCAGTCGACCAGACCCTCATACTCATACCTCTGATACTTTATACCGTTATAAAACAGAGGGCCCCAGGGTGTATCAATGTGGGGTGATTCCTGCCTGACGGGCTTTTCCTTTTTGCCGAACAGACCGAATAATGACATGATGTCGCCCCCATTACTTACAGAAGTTTTCTATGTATCTGTCGATACAGCTTTCGATGACGGATACTGCGTCGTCCACGCCCTTGACATCGTCTATGACAGTATCCTTATTTTCCAGCGCCTTATAGACGGTGAAGAAATGCTTCATCTCATCGAAAATATGCTTGGGCAGTTCGCTGATATCCTTATAGACATTATATGTGGGGTCATTGAGGGGTATGCAGATTATCTTCTCGTCAGATGCGCCGTTATCCATCATCATTATCATGCCGATGGGGTAGCAGTCCACCAGTGAGAGTGGTTCAAGGGTCTCGGAACAAAGCACGAGTACGTCCAGCGGGTCGCCGTCCTCAGCGTAGGTACGGGGGATAAAGCCGTAGTTTGCAGGGTAGTGGGTAGATGTATACAGTATCCTGTCCATTTTCAGCAGACCTGTTGCTTTATCCAGTTCGTATTTTACTTTGGAACCCTTCGGTATCTCCACCACTGCGGTGAACTTTTCTTTTGATATTGCCTTAGGTGAAATGTCATGCCAGATATTCATAGTTTTTCCTCCCTGTCTCGGTTTGTTTTACTATGGGTACTTTGCTGTTCTCAATCGACCATATACATGCCTGCATCATGCAGAAGTTCGGGCAGGTCGTATACCGTTATGCCGTCTGATTCGACGGGGCTGAGAATGCCCTCATCATCGTCTGACATATAATCCCTGAGACTGTCTGCCTTATCCTGCTTCACGGCACCCAGCTTATCCAGCATACCGCAAAGCTTATCAGCCTTCACGCTGTCGCAGTACGCTGTAAATTCCTGAAATTCACCGAACATGAACTCGTCCTCATAGGGGTAGCCGCCGAAGCCGAACCTTGAAGGGCCGTCATTCACAAGGATATCCCCGTAATGGTCAAGCAATGCCAGTGCAACTTTTTTCGTGCAGTCAAGGATATAGGTGTCATAGCAGTCATCGCTGTCCTGTCTCGGCAGGTCGATAAAGAAGAACACCTGCTTCGGCAGCAGTGAGATATACTCTCTTGCACAGGGCAGTATCATTTCGGCGCTGAGTATGCCGTTCACATCTCTGCCGACACAGCTGTAACTGCTTTTCACCTTATCTGCCCCCGGCGAACTTACGCCCGCACACAATCTGAAATCCACGCTGACACCTCCCTTTTCAACAGCTGTTTTACTTGCCACGCTCCATGACTATTTTAAGCATATCGCCCACGTTGTTCATGCCCGATACTTCGCCCATCCTGAACTTCATACCGAACTCCTCCTCAACGGCGCCTATCAGTGTTATATGCTCGATGGAATCCCAGTCCTCGATATCATCTGCGGTGGTATTTGGGGTTATGTTCAGGCTGTCATCATCGAAAACGTCCCTGAAAACGTCTGTCAGTCTCATCATTGTCTGTTTAAGAAGAAGCATTTCTATCCCTCCGAAATCACTTTTATAGCTTCATTTTTACTGCCCGCATAATCAGCGAGGGCAAGGCGCCAGACGGTATTGCCGTCATCATCTGCGCTTATTTTTTCAAAGCCCAGTTCACCGTAGAACTGTGCGACCATTTTATTTTTTGCTGTCGGGTAATAGTGACCGACCAGTTCGGTGATACCTGCTTTTTCGGCATGCTTCACCAGTTCGTCCAGCATGGCGTTTTCCATACTGCGTTTAAGGACCCTGCATGACATCAGCCAGAGTTCGATATCAAGCGTTTTATCCTCGATACGCCCTATCACCTCGGACACCACGCCGTTATCGCCGAACTTATCTGTCAGCTTGCCGTAGAGGGTGATATAGCCGTCACTGTTCATGCGCATGGTCATATCATCATCGGTCAGGCGGCGGGTGGTCAGGTTGAACTGATTGCTTTTGCCTGCCAGCTGCGCCAGTCTTTCGATATACACGGGCTTGAATGGTGCGATCTCGGCTGTCATCTCAAGGCTTTTAAGGTACTCGCCGTAATCTGCGAACTTCGCCTTTGCCTTGTTCCTTCTGACGTTCTCGGCGTACATCTCGGTGCGTTTGAGGTCATCTTCGGAAAGGCTGACAGTCTCAAAAAAGCCTGCACGGTCGATAACACGGATATAGTCACCCACCGAACCGATATCGGGGGCGGTAAGACCCACGCTTTTAACTATCTCACGTTCGGCAGGGTTATCGTCTGCCAGCACGATGGAATCGGGCAGCAGGTCAAGTTCCTTAGCGGTATTTATAAGGTTCTCGCTTTTGGGGTCCCAGTTGGCTTTTATCAGTGTGAAGTCATCGGGGCGCAGCACACCCTCGGGGTGTTCAAGACCTGCCAGCGCATTCTCCTCCTCATTTTTTGAGCAGACGGTCAGCAGCACACCTATCTTTTTCAGCGACTTAACATAAGCCTGCCACTGATAGAACGCCATAGCTTCGGCAGTTTCCTGACCGATGCAGAGGTTCTCGACGCCGTCATCACCGACGATGCCGCCCCACAGGGTATTATCAAGGTCCAGTGCCAGCACCTTTTTATTCCTGCCGCACACCGCCTTTATGACCTTTGCTGCTTCATAGCAGAGGTCGGGAATGAAGCGGGTATTCAGGCTGTATTTATACAGGTACCAATACTGCGGGTCGCTCCACTCATCAAGTCCGCAGACAGCGGAAAGGTAGTTTATATCGCAGAGGAAGACGCCGCTGCGGGCATTTATCTCCTCAGCCAGCCTGAGGTTCAGTCTGCCGACATAATTTACGAGACCTCTTGGGTCGCTGCCGCTGCTGTTGCCCATCAGACGGGCAGAGGGCAGCTCGAAATTATTCTGCAATATGGTGCAGCCGAAGTTTTCTTTAAGGCTTTCCCACATCTGCACGAAGCCTGCTGTCTCGTCGTCGGCGCCGTCGTATATCTCCTGCGGGGACATGGCGGGGTCGGGACGGAATGACAGGTTCCTGATGCATGTATGCAGCCAGACTATCTCGGGTGCGAAGTCCTTCAGTTCCTGCGAGGGAAAGAGTGCTTCCTGCCTGAACCTGTTAAAGTCACACTCATAGAATTCTGCTGCTATGCCGAAATTTCTCAGGAAAAGTTCAAGCACCCTGACGATATCGGCAGTGGTGGAACCGCCCAGCACGGCGATGCGCTTTGTCATCACGGGTGGGGGGCATTCCTGTTCGAGACGCCTTTTCAGCGATTTTTTCTTTTTCATGATATACCCGCTGTCAAAGGGGTAGTCGAGTTCAGTCATAATTATCCGCCTAACTCATCATTATTTTCGGGTATGCTGCTGTCAGCCTCTGTCTCCTCGGGGACCTGCGTCTCTTCGACGGGCTGAGTCTCAGCATTTTCAGCTTCGCTTTCACTCGTTTCAGCCTGAGTTTCGGCTTCACTGCTTACGGCTTCGTCCGAACGCACCTGTATGGGTGCTGCGGATTCCTGTATACGGTCGTTATTGATGGCAGTTATATGCATCTCGGTGGAACAGGAAGTCAGCGAGATGGAGAACAGCAGGTCGGTACAGCCCACCGCACGGCAGAATTCTATGGCATTGACATCGAAGTATCTGAAATCGCAGACATAGATCTTATCAAAGCTGTGGGTGAAGAAGGGCACCAGTGCATTGCCGAAGCTGTCTTTGAAGATAACAAGTGTCCTGCCGCTGTCGGCATCGGTATCTATCTCGGTTATCTCCTCGTCCTTACCCAGTATTGCAGAGTAGCAGTTGACGCCCTCGGCAAAGTCAAAGAACAGACTGCTTTCCTCGCCGTTAGTGAAGTCGGTATCATAGTAATAAGTGGTATACTCATTATCGGGCTTATAATAGATAAAGGTATCGGGATTTGCTGACAGTTCGCTGTCATAGTTGCTGTACGCATACATGGTACCGAGGAAATCATCTATCTGACATTTTTCGTAGGTGCTGATATCGGGGTACTTGACGCCTGCCTTGTCAGCAAAGACCTTGCCTGCGTAATAAGCGCCCAGCGGCTGCCAGTGGTGGTCGGTGCGGGAATAGATATACTCATCGGTATGGGCGCCGACGGCGTTATAAACATCGACATTGATTATTCCCTTGAGTTCGGAGGCGATATTGTCGATATTATCCTTCTGGTCTGCCACTGTATCCCTGAAATTCTTGGGCAGGTAATACGCCGAAGATGTGGGTATGCTCATATTATAGACATTCACATCGGGCAGGGCTTCCTTATACTTATTGATGGTCTGTGCATAAAGCCTGCCTGTATCGAAGGTGCCGTAGTAGCCTGATACCGCACGGACTTCTTCGCCCTTGCCGAACACGATGACATCGCCTTCGACCACGCCGTCATCAAGGATATCGGGCAGCTTTACTACCTCCTCCTTTTCAGCGGAAGTTGTGGTCGTTTCAGCCTTGCTTTCAGCAGCTTCGGCGGTGGTGACAGCTGCGGGGTCGGTATTGGCAGTTACTTCGGTAACGGCAGCCAGCTTGTCCTCATCAAGAGTTTCCTTCTTTGCGGTCTTATGCTTGCCGCTTACCTTTGCGCCGCCCAGGTCAACGCCCTTCATGCGGTCATAGGCTGCGCCGAATTTTTTAAGTTCCTCACGTCCCGGGATAGTATCTGTAAAGTATTCAGTGATATCCTTGGTATAATTTCCCTTGAAATATTCGGAAATGCTGAATTCGGGGAATTTTGCAAGCTCACGGTTCTCGGAATTGATAAAGCCGCTCTCACGCTCCATAAACAGCAATGAGAAGAAGATCACAAATATCACACAGATACACATGATGCAGTTTATGAACTGGAATTCCAGCTCGTGGGTAAGGGGCTTTTTGCGCTTTGCCAGATTCTTCTTGGGCATGATATACTGAGGTTCAACGCCGTGACGCTGTGCCTTTTCGGTTATGAGGGTATGGGTATTGGCATCGCTGTTCTCATACTCCTCACGGACCCTGCCTTTTTTCTCAGCCTGAACCTTTTTGAACATGGCTGAGAAGTTATAGCCGTTCTCGGGTCTGCCTCCGTCGGGGTCATCGGATGCGGGGAACTCGGGTGCAGCGGGAGTACCTTCTGCGGGAGTCTCCTCAGCGATGGTCTCATCTGTCTGTGCTGTTTCCTCTGCGGGCACAGCAACGGTATCCTCCGCCTTTTCACTGACGGGGGCTGCTGCTTCCTCAGGCTTGACAGGAACGTACACTGCGGTCTTTTCAAGCTCCTCCTCTGTCTCGGTGCGGGGCTTTGCAAGGCTCACCTTTTCGGCGGGCTTGACCGTCTCCTCAGCACTCTCCTGCACTGTCTTATCGGCTGCGGGAGTTTCCTTCTTCAAGGGGACAGCTACCTTTACTTCAGTTTTCTGAGGCTGAATGTCGTCCAGCTTCATTTTGCGCAGCGGCATTTTCAGCGACACTGTGCGCTTGGTGGAGGTATCCTCTGCGGGGTCGTAGCCCGACATATCCACCATTATCTTCTGTTTATTTACCCGCTGGGGTATCTCACGCACTCGGGTATCTCCGTGTGCGCCAACGTTCATGACAAGCTCCTGCTTGCGGGGCTTTTCGTTGAGAAGCGGCACCACCTGATCCTTTTTCTTGTCCCTGACAGCATCGTCCACCAGTGCGCCGAGGTCGGGCAGCGGCTCAGGCTCGGTCATTATGGGCAGCGGTGCTATGAAATCGGGGGGCAGCTGTTTAGGTGCAGGCTTGGGTGCTGCGGGAGCTGTGTATTTAGGTGCTGTATACTTCGGCGCAGCGGGTGCTGTGTATTTGGGTGCGGTATACTGTCTCTGCACACCGACCGTACTGCCTGGCACATCATCTGCGCTGTCATCTATCCAGACGCTCTTTTTAGGCTTGAGCACGGGCTGGTCCGTCCAGACGCTGTGACTGCGCTTGCGGCGGTCCGCCCTTATCTTATCGACTATCTTATCATGCTCGGGCGAACTTTCCGCAGCGGGGCGGTAGTCACGGGGCACGAAGCTTTTCAGCTCCCTGTCGGGGACAGGTGTTTTTTTCCTGACGGGCGGGGTAGGGATATCCTTATCGCCCATCGTCACGTTATTCAGTGAATCCTCATAGGCTTTTGACAGCGCCTCCAGGTCAAATGCGGGAGAGCGCTTGTTTTTATTATTATTTTCCATTATCGCTCACCTGCTTAAAATCTGAAATAGAGGAAGGGGTTGTTTGTGTTGTTCAGCAGCAGCAGACTGCTTGCCAGAAGTATCAGCGCATTGCAGATAACGCCTGCTGACTGGAATATATAGGAACTTCCCGGCTTTGCGAAGGCTTTTTCACGAAGCTTCGGTATGATGGGAAGTGAAAACACTATCGCTGCGATGAACAGGAATATATTGCCCATGAAGATATTTGCTGTATAGGCATCTGCAACGGGGTTGCCGTTGAGACCCACCAGTGCTTTGAAGAATCTGCCAAGCTGAGGCAGATCCTCGAAATAGAAGATCCCGAAGCCCAGGAATATCACCAGTTTTGTATAGATATGTGCCAGCGGAACGGGCATTTTCTTCATGCGCTTTTTGCCTATCAGCATCTCCATCATGATGAACAGACCGTAGTAAAGTCCCCAGATAACGAAATTCCAGCTGGCGCCGTGCCACAGACCCGTAAGGAACCAGACAAGGAAAAGTCCGCCGTACTTGCGCCTTTTGCCGAATATGGGGATATACAGCACATAGTCACGGAAGAAGGAACTGAGGGAGATATGCCACCTCTGCCAGAATTCGGAGATAGTTTTGCAGACAAAGGGATATTTGAAGTTTTCATCGAAGTGAAAGCCGAATATCCTGCCAAGCCCGATGGCGATATCGGAGTAGCCCGAGAAGTCGAAATAATACCACAGACCCACCAGCACTGCGCCGTACCATGTACCCAGCACTGACAGGGAGTTTATGGCTTCATAGCCGCTGTCGCTGTCACCGAAAAGAGAGGTGACCACAGTGCTCAAACTGTTGGCGATGAGTACCTTTTTGCCAAGACCAAGTATGATGCGTGAGAAGCCCTCGGACAGATCCTTTATGGTGGTCTTGCGGTCTTCGATCTCGGCGGCGATGGTCGAATAGCGCACGATGGGTCCCGCCACCAGCTGAGGGAACAGGGACACATACATCAGGAATTTAAGGAAATTTTTCTGCGGCTTGACCTTGCCCCAGTAGCAGTCGATGGTATAGGAAATGGTCTGGAAGGTATAAAAGGATATGCCTATGGGCAGGCGTATCTTCGGGACGGTGAGACCAAGACCCGTGACGGCATTGAGGTTCTCGACAAAGAAGCCTGTATACTTAAAGCCGAACAGGATACCGAGATTGAACACCAGCGACCATGCCACTGCGAGCCTGGCGGGTGCACCATCGGGGTGTTTTTCGATTATGCGGCCGTTTACATAGTCCACCAGTGCCGAAACTAAAAGTATCGCCACCCAGACAGGTTCGCCCCATGCGTAGAACACCATCGAGAAAACGATCAGGACAAGGTTTCGTATGGTCGCACTGCGTGTGATAAAATAGCATATCAGGCACACAGGCAGAAAAAAGTACAGAAAGAACAGATCTGCAAATACCACGATTTATTACTCCTCTTACTATAATTCTTCAAAATACATCTATTTAAAGCGTTTTTCGCTGAATTCGGTCATATACAGTTATTATACCACCCTTTTTGAACAAGGTCAACCTTTTTTTCAAAAAAAGTGAAAAAAATCGGACTGATTGTCAATCTCAGGCATTTTTTCAGGTGCTTTTATGTCATCTGTGACAAGCAGAAGAACAAACTGCGTCATATCATGCAGAATTACGCAGGGGGCTGTATATTCGGGTATGCCGTCGTGGGGAAAAATACGCTGATACCGCTGTTATCCCTGTGATCGCCTTTATAATATGCAAAAGACGAATTTAGTGATAAATACGAAAATGCTATTGATTTTTTATGTATTAAATGTTATAATCAATTTATAGGTATTTTATTCAGATGAGGCTGTCCTGACAGCGCACATCGGGATATACCGAATGACCGTCGGTTGTTTCGGCTGCGGATATAACATGTTTTATTGCGGTGTGTCAACGGGACGATCATTATATTTATGATGCAGCTATAACGCTGACATTCCGCAGCAAGAAGAAATAAACGGGACTGTCACAAAAACGGCTGACAGAAAGGAACGGTCGGTGACAGAAAACCAACAAAGAAAAGGGGCGAAAGACAGAACGATGAAGATAAGATGGAACAGACTCAACCGTGGTATCATACTGGCGGTGCTGCTGGCAGGCGGACTGACTGTTTATGTGGCATCACAGAACATCAGGTTCAATCATGAGATACCCGAGATACAGCAGCGTGCCGAACAGCTGGGCAAGGAACTTGCCGAGACAAACATCGGTTCGGGCGAAGCGGTAAGGCGCAATCAGCGTGCGTTCGTGCAGAACAATTTCACATCGGCAGAATCGGGTTCATCGAGCATGATGAATGAGATGATGGGCATGTCCGTCAAAAAAAGCGGTGCACTGTACATGCTGAACGCTCCGCTTGATGCGGACGGCGAGATAAAGTCGGTGAAATATGAGCAGATAAGTTCATCGGTGGCAAAGAGCGGCGTAAACGGTGCGAACGTTTCGATAGACTACAAGGTGAGCTACGAATACACGGGAGACACCGATATATTCGGATTTAATGGCATGGATCGTACCGACAGCATGTTCTGGGTCGAAGGCATAGACACGGAAGATGAGACCGAAACAGACCGTGTCAAGATACTGAATGTCGAAGCATCTGTTGACCTGTACATGGTGCCTGATGACGGCGAATGGAAGATAGTATCGATGAGCAATGACGGCATGGAGAATGTCACAGGTGAGTACGCCGATGAACAAGGAGGTGAGCCTGTTGGGTAAAAGAGAAGTTGTACTGAGCATAAGCGGGCTGAACACCACGCTCGGCAAAAAGCAGATACTTCATAACATCAACATGGAATGCTACGCAGGTGAGGTTTTCGGTTTCCTGGGACCTAACGGTGCGGGCAAGACCACGACCATCAAGACGGTGGTGGGTCTGCTGCTGCTGGACGAGGGCGAGATAAAGATATGCGGATACGACATACTGAAAGATCACGAGAAAGCCATGGCGAACGTGGGCGGCATAGTTGAAAATCCCGAGATGTACAAGTACATGACGGGCAGGGAGAACCTGAAACAGTATGCGAGGATAAGAGGGCTGGACTTTTCCGAGATAGACAAGGCAGTGGAGATAGTAAAGCTTACAAACCGCATAAACGACAAGATATCAAAATACTCGCTGGGCATGAGGCAAAGGCTGGGCGTGGCGCAGGCACTGATGCACAAGCCGAAGCTGCTGATACTGGACGAACCCACCAACGGACTTGACCCGCAGGGCATCAAGGAGCTGAGAGACATACTCAAACAGCTCGCACACGAGGACGGTGTGTGCGTGGTGGTATCATCGCACCTGATGAGCGAGATGGAGCTCATGTGCGACCGTGTGGGGATAATCTCAGAGGGCAGTATGATAGGCACATACACTATGGAGGAGATAGTATCACAGTCAAAGGGCAGGTTTGCCGAATACATCATAGAGACAGATGATGCCGAAGCCGCAAAGGCAGTGCTGGGCGGCGGCGACGGTCTGATAGCGCAGGGCGAGATGCTTTACCTGAACCTGAATTCCGCAACGGCTAAGGAGGACATCGCACAGACCATAAAACTGCTGACGCAGAAGAACATAAACATATACTCCGTTCACCCGAAGGACAGCAAGAAGCTGGAGGACGTATTCATCGAGCTGACAGGAAAAACAGAGGGAGGCGGACAAATTGCATAGCTTTTTTGAGATAGTTAAAAACGAGTATATAAAGATCTATAAAAAGACTTCCACAAGGATAATGCTGGTGATATTCCTGGCGGTATGCCTGTGCTATGCGCCTGTGGTAAAGCTGATAAACCACCTGATAAAGCAGGAGTTTGCGCTTCCAGGCGGAGATGATTATTCGTTTTATGAAGATTGGTCGAACAACACCAAAAAAGAACTGGAGCACAGCGAGGATAAGCTGGCGCCGTACAAGCTGGAGCTTTGCGAAGCTTTTGACGGTAAGAGCGACTGGCAGTTCACCATGATGACAGACGGCATAAGTTCGGACGACAAGCAGGAGATACAGCGCCTGACCATGATATGCAAGCTTAACGACTGGCGTGGATACTGCAAATACAAGCTGGAAGACAACCATGCTCCCGGACAGATATGGGAATACACTTACAGGCTGGAACACAACATAGGTTTCGGAGAGGAATTTGAAAAACAGAATCAGATCATCGCAAGTGTATCGGAGGCGATGGACGGTCTTTCGGAAACAGGTATAGGCGGCAGCGGACTTTCGGCGGAGGAGATAGAAGCCATAGGCAAATATCAGCTGGAAAACGAGATATACGACAACACCTCGACAAAGGGCGGTTCACTGCTCAACATGGACCCCACCGTTGATATGGATTTCTGGCAGGTATACCTGAAAACGCCATTCATCGTGACGCTGATAGGCGTGATAATGGTGGTGGTAGCAGGCAGCACTGTGGCAGGCGAATTCAGTCAGGGTACGATAAAATTCCTGCTGATAGGTCCTGCAAAGCGTGGCAAGATACTGATGGCGAAATACTTCACTGTAATGTCGCTGGGAGCGCTGCTGATAATAACACTGATGCTGGTGACGCTGCCTATGGTGGGCATATTCTTCGGGTTTGACGGCTTTACGGCGCCCTATCTTGAATTGAAGGACGGCGAGGTGGTCAGCCGCAGCAGCTTCATCTACCTGTTCAAGACCTACATGCTGGCAAGCGTTGAGATAATCGTGACGACCACGCTTTCCTTTATGATATCATCACTGCTGCGCAGCACTGCGCTGGCGATAGTTGCGGGCTTCATCGTAAGGTCGATAGGACCCACCATAGTACAGGTCATGGCAATGCTGCACGTCGACTGGGGCAGATACCTGATATTTGCAAACACCGATCTGCTGTCCATAGCAAACGGAGAATCGTCATTCCAGCAGCACACGGTAGGGTTTGCGCTGGCAGTCATAGCCGTGCACCTTGTGGTGTTCCTGCTGACAGCCTGGGACGGCTTCACAAGACGGTCGGTTTGATTTATAATTCCGTATCCATGATTGAGGTGTTCCCGATCAGGATCTGAATATCAGTGCGTTTGCGTTTTTTGGCAGACGCACTTTTTTCTTGCAGCAAACAAAAAACGCAGGCCCCTGCAAATGCAGGGGTCTGCGCAAATGTCAATAATTATAGATCGTGCATTAATACATGCCGCCCATTCCGCCTGCTGCACCTGCGGCTGCTGCCATAGCTGCGTCAGCTGCGGGATCCTTCTTGTCAGCAACAAGGCTTTCGGTGGTCAGTACCATTGCTGCAACGGAAGCTGCGTTCTGCAGAGCGCTTCTTGTTACCTTAGTAGGATCAACGATACCTGCGGGTATCATATCAACATACTCAGAGCTGTATGCGTTGAAGCCGTAGCCTACCTTGCCCGAACGAATGATGGTGTCGATGATAACGCTGCCTTCCAGACCTGCGTTTGCTGCGATCTGTCTCAGGGGCTCTTCCAGTGCCTTGTATACGATCTGTGCACCTGTCTTTTCGTCGCCCTCAAGACTGTCTACCAGTTCCTTTACCTTAGGCATAGCGTTGATGAGTGCTGTGCCGCCGCCTGCTACGATGCCTTCCTCAACAGCCGCCTTAGTAGCTGCCAGAGCATCTTCTATACGCATCTTCTTTTCCTTCATCTCGACTTCGGTAGCTGCGCCGACCTTGATGACTGCAACGCCGCCTGACAGCTTAGCCAGTCTCTCCTGGAGCTTCTCTCTGTCGAAATCGGAAGTGGTGGTCTCGATCTGACCCTTGATCTGGTGGATACGAGCCTTGATATCATCACTGTTGCCCGAACCGCCAACGATTATGGTGTTCTCCTTCTGGACAACGATCTGTCTTGCAGAACCCAGCTGCTCAATAGTAGTTTCGCTCAGCTCCATGCCCAGCTCGGTGGAGATAACTTCGCCGCCTGTGAGGATAGCAATATCCTGGAGCATTTCCTTTCTTCTGTCGCCAAAGCCCGGAGCCTTTACTGCAACGCATGTGAAGATGCCTCTCAGCTTGTTGAGTATCAGTGAGCTCAGAGCCTCGCCCTCAACGTCCTCAGCGATGATGAGGAGCTTCTTGCCCATTTTTACGATCTGCTCCAGCAGGGGGAGTATATCCTGCATATTGCCGATCTTCTTATCAGTGATAAGTACCAGAGCATCGTCCAGTACAGCTTCCATCTTATCGGTATCTGTTACCATGTAAGGGCTGAGGTATCCTCTGTCGAACTGCATACCCTCAACAACCTCGCTGTAGGTCTCAGCTGTCTTGGACTCTTCCAGAGTGATAACGCCGTCAGCAGTTACCTTCTCCATAGCCTCAGCTATCAGCTCACCGATGGTATCATCAGCAGCGGAAACAGCGCCTACTCTTGCGATATCCTTGCTGCCCTCGATCTTCTTGGAGTTTGCAATGATAGCTTCAACTGCGGTATCAACAGCCTTGGACATACCCTTTTTCAGTATCATGGGGTTAGCGCCCGCAGCGATGTTCTTCATGCCCTCTCTTACCAGTGCCTGTGCCAGCAGAGTTGCGGTGGTGGTGCCGTCGCCTGCTGCATCATTGGTCTTGGTGGCAACTTCCTTTACCAGCTGTGCGCCCATGTTCTCGAAAGCGTCCTCCAGCTCGATCTCCTTAGCGATGGTAACACCGTCGTTTGTGATGAGGGGTGCGCCGTACTTCTTATCGAGTACCACGTTCCTGCCCTTGGGTCCCAGTGTTATCTTGACGGTATCAGCCAGCTGGTCGATACCTGCCTGTAATGCTTTTCTGGCGTCCTCGCCGTATATTATCTGTTTAGCCATGATATATCTCCTCCTGATATGATTATTTGCTTATTCAAGACCTTGCCGACAGCTTATTCAACAACTGCCAGTACGTCCTCCATTTTAAGAATAGTATATTCCTGACCGTCGACCTTGACATCAGTACCGCTGTACTTGGATACCAGCACCTTATCGCCGACCTTTACCTGCATATCAACGCCTTCTTTGCCCGGACCTACTGCAACTACCTCAGCTACCTGGGGCTTTTCCTTAGCTGAACCTGCCAGGATTATGCCGCTGGCTGTGGTCTCCTCTGCTTCGGTCATCTTAATTACGACTCTGTCCATAAGCGGTTTGATATTCATAATAAGTTCCTCCTTATAATAATGTATTCAAATAATGGTTTTAGCACTCTCGATTCCCGAGTGCTAAGTATATTGTACCACGATTTTTCCAAAATGCAATACATATATTTCATTTTCGGAGATTTGCACAAAATGCACTTTATGATCGTGATCAAAATTGTGTTAGTATGTGTCTGTTATTTTATAAAATTTTATGTTATAATTACTATAATTAGTATATGTGACAAAATGCAGCTTTGGAGTACTTTTTTCGGCGATATTTTAATTTGTCAATGATTCGGGGCAAAAATCGCAAATGTTCACAAAGATTTAACAGAAAGTTCACAACAAGTGTTTGTAAATTTGTTATACTTATATTACTAATTAGATTTTAATTTATTATTTGCTGTCAGACCCACTGACAGCGCCAGTTTTAGTGCTGCAGTCCGGGTCGTGGCTGAGCCAATGAAAGGAAGATGAATATGTCACTGGGAAGAGTCTTGGTAGTTGATGACGATAAGAATATCTGTGAGCTGCTGCGTCTTTATCTTGAAAAGGACGGATATGGCG
>CAMNMO010000004.1 GCA_946544695.1 uncultured Ruminococcus sp.
GCCGCTAAATCTTGATATCGCCAGTATCAGCGAAGTTCCCGCAAACGGTGCCATAGCTGCAAACCCCGGCTTTAAGCCGAAATTCCTGCCGACGCTGTCACCGTGCAGCTTGTCCGCAGATGCCGCAGCAGAACCCTGCTTCATGCCGTAATCCGCCAGTATGCATACCACGCACATCAGCCCCGTGAAACCGAACATGATGTTCGCCAGCAGCCCCATGAACTTTGAGACAGCCCAGAAGAATATCATTACAAAAATACCGAAAAATTCAGCCTGCAATCCTTTCAGCAGCCCATATATGAAGGCATTTTTTTTATTATATTTCATCTTGAATACTCCTTTGAAAGTGTGATGAACATATTATACCACAGTTTTATCCCGTTGACAATACTTTTTTAAAAAGGCTGATATGCAGTCTGTTTTGTTGGACTCGTTTGCCGTGATGCCGAAGTTCATTGATGCGTGGATATGCAGCACAGTTAAAACAAGTATAAAAAATTGGACAGTTCTGCCACGCATCAACTTCTGTCCTCTGCGCATACTTTTAATAAACGGCGCAGTTAATGCTGCAATGCCGTAAGTCAGACGAAAGGAGCAAAAAATGAGCAGACAAAGAAAACGACCGCTGCCCGTCGATCCGATAGACGGCACAAAAATATATATGCCGCTGGGCAGAAGATTCTCCCCCTGTGAGGACCTGGGAGGAGTGCGCTTTGACGAACCCTCCGCCGAAGATAAAGCGCCCCCTTGCTAAACATTGCATTCTGTGCTATAATTATACCATCACACCGAAAGGACGATGAGTATGAGCAGGATAAAAAAAGCCGCCCTAGTCACAGGCGGTTCGGGCGGTATAGGCGGCGCTGTCAGCAGGGAACTTGCAAAGGCGGGCTACCTGACAGCTATCGGTTATTCGCACGGCAGAGACCGTGCCTGCGCAATAGCTGATGAACTTAAAGCACAGGGCTTCACAGCTGAGGCATTTCGCTGCGATATCACCGACAGCGGGAGCATCAGGCAGTGTCTTGAAGATATAGACCAAAAATTCGGACAGATAGAACTTCTTGTCAACAACGCAGGCATTGCGGATATCGGGCTTTTCACCGACCTTACCGATGAACGCCTTTTCGAGATAATGGACACCGACCTGCTTGGGCATCTCAGGCTGACAAAAGCAGTCCTTCCGCAGATGATATCCCGCCATCAGGGGCAGGTCATCAACATTTCCTCCGTCTGGGGCGAAGTGGGTGCTTCCTGCGAGGTGGCGTATTCTGCCGCTAAAGCGGGGCTGATAGGTTTCACGAAAGCCCTCGCCAAAGAATGTGCCCCGAGCGGCGTGCGTGTCAACTGTGTCAGCTGCGGACTGATAGACACCCCGATGAACGGTGAACTTTCAGCCGATGACCTCGCTGCCGTAGTCGATGAGATACCTCTCGGCAGAATGGGCACTCCCGATGATGCAGCAGCAGCTGTGCTGTTCCTTGCAGACAGCGCTTCGTCATATATCACAGGTCAGGTCATACGTGTTGACGGCGCATGGCTTTGAGACCTGTCAGAAACGTATCTCAACAGGCTTGTTCACAGTGAAACTTTCGGGCGTTACGATGCTGTCATAGCACAGCAGCGTGACGCCCTTCTGCTGTGCTTCCTTCATGACTTCACCGAACTCTCGGTGTGTTTCGTAATTCGGCGTAAAGTACAAAATATCGGACATTTGCACAAGTATCATAAGTGCGGCTCCGTGCCCTTCTTCGTGGCATTTTATAAGTCCTCTGACATGCTTGACGCCCCTTTCGGTCGGGGCATCGGGGAACAGTGCTATACCGTCCCTTTCAAGGGTGCAGCCCTTTACTTCGAGATATATCCTTCTGTCCGTATCTTTGGACTTTAACATTATGTCAAAACGAGAGCTGCCCCATGTCCTTTCGGTAAGCACTTCCATGTCAGCCCCGAAAGGTTCGGCTTTTCTAAGCCATTCCGCTGCCGCTTTGTTAGGCGCCTGACTGTCCATGTTTATCATTCGGCTGCCTTTTTTCACCGCAATCAGGTCGTAAGCGGTCTTGCGTGCGGGCGAACTGTTTTTCTCCAGCCAGACCTCTGCACCTTCCACCAGCAATTCTCTGCATCTGCCCGTGTTTTTAACATGGCAGACTTCGATACGTCCGTTTATTTGTACATTTGCAATGAACCTGTTCGGTCGGGATATAAATTCGCCCCTGACCATATTCTCGTATCTCATTTTTATCACCCCTGAAATGATATCATATTGTCCGCCGCAAGTCAAGCGGGGCGGGCATCAAAAAACAGGCTGTGCGCATGATAGCATACAGCCTGTTTATCATTTTTATCAGCTTGCTTTCTCGGCAAGTTCGGGTGCTTTGGCAGCGATAAGTCCGTAGAATGAGGGCTTTGCATTGAAGCTTAATGAGAAGAACAGCGGCATCTCCTGCTTTTTCCAGCTTACCGCATCGGTCAGTCCCCATATAGTGAAGCTTGCTATCGGTATGCCTTCGCTTTTCAGCGCCAGTATCTGTTCCATGAACCGCTGCGCATATTCGCCCTGATTTTTCTCCCACTCATCGGTGTTATCCTTGCTGATATCCAGTTCGGTTATGGATATCTCCACGCCCAGTTCCTTGTTGTATCTGCGCACAGCCTCACCGTAGCTTGAAGGGTCGCACCATGTACCTATATGTGACTGCAAACCCACGCCGTCGATGTTGCCTGCCTCTGCCACAGGTCTCAGGAAGTCGATTATGACCATCTGCTTTGTGAAGTTGAAAGCGTTGTAGTCGTTGTAATATAGCTTGACTCCCTCGGGCTGATATTTCCTTGCATACTCAAATGCCTTTTCGATGTAGTCATCACCAATGGTCTGTAACCACAGGCAGTCACGCTTTGCGCTTTGTCCGTCGGCAGCAGCTTCGTTCACAACGTCCCATGCGTAGAACAGCCCCGGGTACTCGCTGTCAGCCCATTCAAATACGCTCTTTATATAGTTCTCCATGCGCTTCAGCATCAGGTCACGGTCAGCCAGTTCGCCGCTGGTGTCGTAATCCTTGTAGAACAGCCAGTCGGGTGTCTGAGAATACCATACCAGCGTATGTCCTCTCATCTTGATATCATGCGCTTTAGCAAATTCCAGCTGATCTATGCAGCTGTCAAATTTAACTGCGGGAGCTTCACGGTACTTTTCTATGTCGGAAAGTGTGGTCTCCTTGTCAAGCAGCGCATCGGGCTTCATCTCATTCTCGCAGGTCATGCTGTTGAACTGTTCTGTTATCAGATTGATATAGTCGGGGTCGCTTACCTGATAACCCGCCACCGCAGAACCTATATAAAAGTCATCTGCATACACATCTTTAAGTCTGGGCAGATCGGCGGTCTTTGACGGGAACACGAACTCCTCCTTAGACTCATCGGCTGCCGCAGCGCTTGATGTGTTCTCAGCAGCAGACTTGTCATTACCCGTGCCCGAAGCACATCCTGTAAGCAGAAGTGCGGCACTGAGTATCAGTGCGATAGTTTTTTTCATATCATTCACCTCTAATAAAAGTAGATAAACTGCTTTCGGGACAACGTTATATCCCGACCATTATAAATGGGAAAATATGTGAGCTTTAAACTTATATCCCCGCAGTTCATGCCAATATTATAGCACAATATTACTGTGTTTGCAACCGAAAGTATCAAGATTTTACGGTGCTCAAAAATTGTTGTTAGAATTTCATAATACAGCGATGTGGAATTTGTGAAATTAACTTACCAAATATTGCGTGTACCCTCTCAAATATTGCGTTTAAGGGGATTTTTGTAATTTTTGCGATGGACTTACCATTTTTAGCTGAAGTTAAAATAATCGCAATTATTAATTATACTAAAGCAAAAAATGAATAGAAAAAAAGCTGCTTCGGTTGTATAATAATATCAGAAAATACAACAGAACAAAAGAAAGCGAGACACGACCGAACAGGAAGTTAACGCTTGAAAGGAAGGGCTTACAATGAAGCTGTTTGTAGATACTGCGAATGTTGATGACATCAGAGAGGCAGAGGCGCTGGGCGTTATCTGCGGCGTTACCACAAACCCCTCGCTTATTGCGAAGGAAGGCAGAGTGTTTGAAGAGGTAGTCAAGGAGATCACCGAGATCGTTGACGGTCCTGTTTCAGCAGAGGTCATCTCTCTGGAAGCTGACAAGATGGTCGAAGAGGCTATCCCCCTTTCCAAGATACATAAGAATATAGTTATAAAGCTGCCCATGTGCGCTGAGGGTCTAAAGGCTTGCAAAAGGCTGACAGAAATGGGCATCAAGACCAATGTTACACTGATCTTCTCGGCTGCACAGGCAATACTGGCTGCCAACGCAGGTGCGACCTATGTTTCACCTTTCCTGGGCAGACTGGACGATATAGGCATGACAGGCATGGATCTGATAGAGGAGATCGCTGATATCTTCGCTATCCAGAATATCAAGACCGAGATCATCGCCGCTTCCATCAGAAACCCGATACATGTAGTTGACGCTGCAAGGGCAGGCTGCGATATCGCAACCGTTCCTATGGGAGTTATCAGACAGATGATAAAGCATCCTCTGACTGACAACGGTATCGAGCGTTTCCTGAAGGACTGGGAGACTGTTCCCAATAAATAAGGATTCAACTTTGTTTGAATATACTCCAATTTCCACCTTATTTTCTAACTCGGGCATTCCGGTACACCCTGACAAGACGGCAGTTTTACCCCGCTGACCGCCTTGTCTGCGGAACCCCGAACCACTGCGGGACCATATCCACGACCTGTCCCGCATAAGAATGCTATCCATTCTCCTTTTATTTCATATTATATATTCCTTCTGACAGGCAGCCGAGAGCTATTTCGGCTGTTTTGTTTTTTATACGGAGATCTAACAGCACTGTCACCATATTACCAAAACCTAAAATTATGGTGAAAGAGCGGTGAAATCATCCGAATTAGGTTTGACAAAGCGGATTTTATACTATATAATGTTTTTGTTCTTTAATTGACAAAGACCGAAAGGATAGATAAAATGAACAGAAACAAAAACAACAGCCGACCTGTCGATCCTTATGAGGAGCAGTATCAGCGTCAGCTGGAACAGTTCTCACGCATGGCAGGCGAAAGCGGCGGTGAGGTCGATCTGAATATGGGCAGCATCGACGATGCCTTTGCAGGCTATGAGGACAGCGGCAGCAGCTATCAGTCTCCGCAAGGGAATTATCAGCCGCAGGGCAGTTATCAGCCGCAGGAAAAATATCCCACGCAGGGAGATCGCCCGAAGAATAGCGGCAGACCTGTCAGCAGACAGCGCCCCACAGCAGCACCCGCAACCCGCAGGACAAGACCGCAGGAACAGCCCCCTGTACGTGAAAGCAGGGAAGTCTGCCGTGCCCCGAAGAAAAAGGCTGCCCCGCCGAAAAGCAAGCCCGGGAAAAAAGCCGTAAAAAAAGCAAAGCCCGTGCGCCGTGAAAAACAGTACAACGGTGAGGAACTGCAATTCGGCAGGCATAAGGACGGCGAGCAGACTTACGAAAAAAGCCACCCCATACGCAGCTTTTTCAAAACAGTCATCATTCTGCTGCTGGTCATGTTCATCGGGCTGAATGCACTGCTTTATTACTACATATCGCTGGTCGAGCAGCGTGGCAGAGGTGAGCGTACCTTCACGGGCGGCAGCCTGAACAGCAGCAGTGTCACGAACATACTGCTGATAGGTTCGGATACAAGGAATGCAGATGAATTCGGCAGAACGGATACCATGATACTTCTGTCGGTGAATAAGTCCAAAAAAACGGTCACTATGACTTCCTTCATGCGTGACATGTATGTGGAGATAAAAGGTAAAAACCATAACGGCGAAGATGTCGATCTCTGGGACAAGCTGAACTCAGCCTACGTTTACGGCGGCGCCGAGCTGCTGATGGATACCATCGAATATAACTTTGATATTTCGGTCGATGACTATGTGTATGTTGACTTCTTCTCGTTCATCGAGATCGTGGATTCAATAGGCGGTATAGAGGTCAATGTGACCGATGAAGAAGCAGCAGGCATGGAACCTCCCATGCGTGAGCAGAACAAGTATCTCGGTCAGGCAGGCAGCACCGACCTGCTGTCACACGGCGGAGAACTCAACCTCAACGGCAACCAGGCACTTGCCTATGCAAGACTGCGTTATGTCGGCAATGCAGACTTCCGGCGCACCGAGCGGCAGCGTGAGGTCATCAGCAAGATAATAGATAAGGTGAAAAGCTCTGACCCGCTTACTGTCAACAGATTTGCAAAGACGGTGTTCTCGAACCTCACCACCAATATGAGCAGGGCGGATATGACGCTGATGGCGTACAAAGCGGTATTCTCGCTGAATTATGAGATGAAGTCGCTGAGACTGCCCGCTGAAGGCGATTACAGCTACGGCATGCACGGCGACCAGTCTACCCTTGATGTGGATATCGACGCTTGCAGAGAACTTCTGCGGCAGGAATTATACAGCTGATATTTTTTCAGGCACAGGGAAAAACGACCTGTGCCTTTTGCTTTTTCTGACATGTTTTTACAGCAGCACTTATTGACATATAATGAACGGTGTAGTATAATGATACTTGATCGAGTTATGAAAGCGACGTTTACCGAAAGGGGAAAGGGTCAATGAGAAGCAAAAGATTTGTTGCTGCGCTGGCAGCGGCTGCTGTGTTTGGCAGCCTTGTCTCACCGTTTGGCGGACAGGCGATAAGGGCAAGCGCAGATACCGAAGAATTCAGGTTCGGTGATCTGATCGAAGCTGTGTCCACCGATGATGAGACCACCGCAGCTGAGGACAAAACAGTCACCGACGAGGAGACCACTGCGGAAGAAAACAAGCTGGATATCAACGGTGACGGCGTGGTCACTGTTACGGATATATCCCTGCTGGCTGCGCATGTAAAGGGCATTCGTGAACTCAGAGACAAGGCACTGGTAAGGGCAGATATGAGCGGCGACGGCCGTGTTGATGTATCGGATATCATTGTGCTGGCATATACTGTCAAAGGCGGCAAGGATCCGATAATGGAGATAAAGGTGGAGACAAAGGACCGTCCCACGGGAGCGGATATTATCGAACGTGCGCTGTTCCTTGCTGAGTGGTGTCCCGAATACAGCAACAACAGGCGCTATGATTATTCGGATATGAGTAATGAGGCTGTCACCAGAAATATCATAAAGAACGGACTTGACTGTTCTGAACTGGTCATGTATACGCTGGCGACTCTGGGCATTTCCACAGAAGGTTTCTGGGGTTCCGATATAGATTACTGGAAGCAGGTCGCTGACGGTCAGCCTTTCCCCTTTACCGAACAGTATCACGGCATACCCAATTCCACCCACGGCTGGAATACAAACGGCATGAACCTTGACGGCATAAACAGCGATGTATACTGGGTCATGAATGACGGCGAAAAGCAGAAGATAAACGTTCTCAAAAACGGCGAGTATACCTGGGACAGACCTTACTATGAGATGGCAGACGGCAGCACTATCCCCGCAGGGACCATCATTCTGGCGCTTTCATATAATAATGCCGACCTCACTTCAAGGGACTACTGGGGCGACCACATGTGGATATATCTGGGTGAATTCGAGAACAGGAAACAGGTGGTGTCATTTGTTTCAGGAGTTGAGGGCAAGCCCGCCGATGAACTGGAATGCCGCATAGGAAAAATGACAGCAGGCGAGACCCACTGGCGAATAGAGAGTACAGGTACCGATCACGGCTTTGGCGAGGGAGAAGGTGTGCAGATAAACGACCATGTCAACAACTACGATGTTGAAGCAGGAGATGCCAGATACTATAAAATATACGCCTTTGCACCGCCCTCTTTTGAATGATATCAGGCTGCACTGCCACGGGTACTTTTCCGTGGCGGGGCAGCTTTTTTCGTGAAAGTGGGAGAAAAAGGGGCTGAAAACAAGTTTTCCCTGAGAAATTCCCGAAAAGGGCTTTACAAGCGGGCAAAAATGTTATATAATATATATGTATGTACATTTGACTATTTTAAGGAGTTAATAGATATGGCAGTTGTATTTTTGGAAAACCTCAGATCTGAGCTGGACGCTTGCAGACCGCTTATAAAGGAGCTGCATGACGTCTACGATATAGAGAATGCAGGCGATAAGATAGAAGAACTTCACGAAAAGGCAGCCGAGCCGGGCTTCTGGGACGACCCCGAGAAGTCGCAGGTGGTCTTGCAGCAGACCAGAAATCTGGAGAGCAAGGTGGAGCGTTATAACAAGTTCAATTCCTCAGCTGACGACATTGAGGTTATGATAGAGATGGCGGGCGAGGAGGACGAGGACACTCAGGCAGAGCTGGTGGAGGAGATAAAGGCTGAGCTGGATAAGCTGAAAGCCGACCTCGATGCAGCATCGCTGGAGACATTGCTGACAGGGGAGTATGACCACAGCAACGCCATACTGAATTTCCATGCAGGCGCAGGCGGTACTGAGGCACAGGACTGGACCGAGATGCTCATAAGAATGTATACCAAGTGGGCTGACTCACATGGTTTCAACGCAAAGATAATGGATATACTTGAAGGCGGAGACGCAGGTATAAAGAGCTGCTCGATGTTCATTGAGGGCGAGAATGCCTACGGCTATCTGAAGAGCGAGTCGGGAATACACAGACTTGTGCGTATATCTCCCTTTGACAGTTCGGGAAGCAGACATACTTCCTTCTCTGCGGTAGAGGTAATGCCCGAGCTTGATGACACTATCGAAGTAGAGATAAGACCCGAGGATATCGAGATGGAGGTATACCGTGCCAGCGGTGCGGGCGGACAGCACATCAACAAGACTTCATCTGCGGTAAGACTGATACACAAGCCCACAGGCATCGTAACAGCCTGCCAGACCCAGCGTTCGCAGTTCCAGAACAGGGACTACGCCATGAAGATGCTGAAAGCAAAGCTTATCGAGATCAAGGAGAGGGAACACCTCGAAAAGATCGAGGATATCAAGGGCGTGCAGAAGGAGATAGCATGGGGTTCGCAGATACGTTCGTATGTGTTCATGCCCTATACACTGGTAAAGGACCTGCGCACAGGCTATGAGTACAACAACGTCAAGGCTGTTATGGACGGTGATCTTGACGGCTTCATCAATTCCTACCTCAAGGCACTTTCGCTTGGTAAGATAGAGAAGAATTGATAAGTTAGAAATGATAAAAATAACGGATACAGCGCTGTCAGATGCATGCGCCGTATCCGTTTTTGTTTTATCTGCCGTTGTGTATCATTATAAGCAGAATGGCGAACCAGTGGAAAACACTGCCGCCAATGGTGAACAGATGCCATATCGAGTGGAAATACTTTTTCTTTTTCATCACGTAGAATACTATGCCGAAGGTGTAGAAGAGTCCGCCTATCAGCAAAAACAGCAGTGAAAGCTTGTTGACAGTTTTCAGCATCGGCTTGACAGCGAACACCACAGCCCAGCCCATCAGTACATAGCATACCACCGACGGTTTGCGGAATTTTTCAAGGTCGATGGAATTGAGAACTATGCCTAAAATGGCAGCTGCCCAGATCAACCCGAAAAGCACCCAGCCGAAAGCCCCACGCAGCGGCACCAGCGTGATTGGCGTGTATGTGCCCGCTATCAGGAAGAATATGGTGTTGTGATCCATTATGCGGAAAAATCCTTTTGCCCTGCGGTTTGTCAGTGCATGGTACAGCGTTGACATGGTGTAAAGAATGATGAGCGATGCGCCGTAAACAGCGCTGCTGACAACGCCCCAAGCGTTTGAATAGACCGCAGCACAGACTATCAGCACCACCGTGCCTGCAATGGAAAGTCCGCTGCCTATACCGTGTGAGACAGAGTTGAATATCTCCTCTCCGAGAGTGTAGCGTTTTTGTTCTTTGTTCAGTTCAATGTCCATACCGACACTTCCTTCCTTTAGAATAAATGATAACACCGCATTCCGAAAAAGTCAAGCGTTTTTTGACAGTTGTCTAAATCATATATGGTTATCCCGCTGACAAACCTGATGAAAATAAGGTGAATTAAAGGAAGACGCAGTCTGTTGTCGTGATAGCGTTTAGTGTGCTGTTACTGCGGAAAGCCGAAACTATATTAAACGACATAGATTTTCTGACTTATCCCGACCACACCGCCAAATATCGCAGGCAGTGCGGTCGGTATAAGTGAAAATCTATATGTCGTTTACTATAATATTGCCATTTTTTTAAAAAGAGCGAGCCCGCCCGCCCGCCCCTCACACTATGCTGCTTCGACCGCCTTCGACAACAGCGATGCATATAATGAGCACATTCAACATATTAATAATTTTCTGCATTTTTCATTGTGTAATCAGCTATATAAGTTAATCGTTCGGACATGTTTTAAACACAAAATTTTCATTGGACGATAGTATAATAATTCAAGTAAATTTAGACAACTGTATAAAAATCCGATTAATGTAAAAAAATCTTATCAATGTAAAAAAATTAGATTGGTGTAAAAAAGGACGGTAAAATGAAAAAGCTGTATATATTCGATCTGGACGGAACGCTGGTGGATTCACTGTATGACCTGGCGGATTCGGTGAATGCAGTGCTTGCAAAGCATGGCTGGGCAGTGCATGATACTGAAAAATACAGATACTTCGTGGGCAACGGCACCATGAAACTCATAGAAAGGGCGCTGCCCGAGGAATGCCGTGACCCCGAGACCATAGCAAAGGTGCATGCTGAGTTCGCTACGGTCTATGAGGAAAATCTTGTGAATAAGACAAGACCCTACGACGGCGTGGAACAACTGGTGCGTGAACTGAAAAAGCGTGGCGCTTTGCTGGCGGTGGCTTCAAATAAGCCCGATAAGTTTTCAAATGAGATAGTCGGGACCCTGTTCGGCGAGGGAACTTTTGATAAGGTGTACGGAAAGCGTGAAGGCGTTCCCACCAAGCCCGACCCGCAGATAATGTTCGATATAATAAACGAGCTTGGAGTGGATAAAGCAGACTGTATCCATTCGGGCGACTCGAATGTTGATGTGGCTACTGCGCATAATGCAGGCATAAAATGCATAGGCTGCACCTGGGGCTTCAGAACAGAAAAGGAGCTGCTGGATGCAGGCGCTGACTATATCGCAGATAATGCTGCGGATATTTTGACTCTCACAGAAAAACTGTGACAGGGAGGTTAACAACATGGTATCAATGAACGATTTCTATAAACAGTTCTGCCGTGAAGAGGTGGACGAGAAAGGTACGCTGAAAAAGTTCGAGCTGGTGCTGAAGGACGACTTTAACTTCGGTTATGATGTGCTTGATGAGATAGCACGCATGTACCCGCAGAAGAAAATGCTCCACTGGGTAAATGACCACGGCGGTGAAAGGGTATTCACCTACGAGGAAATGAGCAGGCTCACAAATCAGTGCGCCAATATGATGCTGGCTCACGGCGTGAAAAAGGGTGACATGCTCCTGGCTGTGCTCAAAAGACACTATGAGTTCTGGATACTGGCTTACGGTCTTATCAAGATAGGCTGCGTGCTTATCCCTGCGACCAGCCAGCTGATGCCAAAGGATTACGTTTACCGCTTCAATGCAGCAAAGGTGAAGTATGTGTGCGCTACCTGCTTCGATGAAGTCGCTGACCGTATCGACACTGCCTGCGGGAAGTATGACGGTATAAAGGAAAAGTTCATCTGCCGTGGCCAAAAGGACGGCTGGACCGACTTTATGGAGGAACTCTCCAAGTACCCCGATACTCTCGAAAGACAGCCGCTTACCAAAGATGACTACATGCTGGCTTATTTCAGCTCGGGAACAACAGGTCAGCCTAAAATGGCGATACATGCAAATGCCTATGCAGCAGGTTCCATAACCACAGCCAAGCACTGGCACCATGTTGACGAGACCAGTATACACCTGACAGTTTCTGAGTCGGGCTGGGCTAAGTGCGCATGGGGCAAGATGTTCGGTCAGCTTACCTGCGGCGCTGAGGAGTTCGTATATGATATGGACAGATTCCACCCCGATAAGATGCTGCAAATATTGCAGGACTATAACATAACCTCATTCTGTGCACCGCCCACCATGTACCGTTTCTTTATAAAGGAAGGTCTTGGCAATTACGACCTTTCGGGCATAAAGTACAGCTGTATCGCAGGCGAAGCACTCAATGCCGAGGTGTTCAACCGCTGGAAGGAGTACACAGGTCTTGACCTGATGGAAGGATTTGGTCAGACCGAGAGCGTGGTCATCGTGGCTAACTTCTTCGGTATGAAGCCAAAGCCCGGTTCAATGGGCAAGCCCTCGCCGCTGTATGATGTGGATATAATCCGCAAGGACGGCACAAGCTGTGATACAGGTGAGACAGGCGAGATAATCGTCAGGGCTGAACGTGGAAAGCACCCCGCTCTTTTCAGGGAATACTACGGAAATAAGGAACTTACCGACAACGCATGGCGTGGCGGAGTCTATCATACAGGCGATACCGCCTACCGTGACGAGGACGGCTATTTCTGGTATGTGGGAAGGACCGATGATCTTATAAAGGCATCGGGCTACCGCATAGGACCTTTCGAGATAGAAAGCATACTTATGGAACACCCTGCGGTAATGGAAGTTGCAGTGACCGCCGCAGATGACGAGATAAGGGGCAAGGTGGTCAAGGCGACTATCGTGCTTGCAAAGGGCTATACAGGTTCGCCCGAACTTGTAAAGGAACTCCAGACCTATGTCAAGAAGTCCACAGCACCATACAAGTACCCCCGTATAATCGAGTTCGTTGATGAACTCCCCAAGACCGACAGCGGCAAGATACGCCGTGTTGAGATAAGGGACAACGATCACAGAAAGTACGAGGAAAGCCATAAATAATACGATGGGGACAGTGCCTGCGGGTGCTGTCCCTTATATTGTGATATACAAAATATGTGCCGCAAGCTGCAACTCAGGGTTGACTTTTTAGGGGAAAATGTGGTATCATATTAAGTGCGGCAGTCTGCCGTAAAACCTGTACATAAAGAGGGGCGGACTATGAAGCTCATATCTGTTATATTTATGAATCTGTGGGGATATGATATACTCATATTCCTGACTGCTGCGGTCACCGCAGTGGTGTATAAAATGCTGAAAAGATCGGCAAACAAGCTCTACAAAAAAATGCACCTGACTGTTTTCGTGCCTGACGGCGGCGTTTCTAAGCGTGAGGCTGAGCGGGATATAAAAAAACTGCGTGAGCAGGACGTGGTAGCTATGCGCAACCATACAGGCAAGCTGTATTCGCTGTTTGTTAACCTCACAGGCATATTCCCGCTCCTGGGAATACTCGGCACAGTGGTGTCACTGCTGGGGCTGGTGGCTGACAATACAGACGTCACAGGCAACTTCTACGGGGCACTCACCTCAACTTTCTGGGGACTGGTGTTTGCCATAATATTCAAGTTCCTCGACGGCGTTATATCCTCAAAGATAGAGGATAACGAGAAAAGCGTGGAGCTGTTCCTGACAAGAAATTACAGACCCGAAGCTGATAAAAACGTGGACCGTGAGCCCGAGACAGCACTTACCGAGGAAAAGGTGGGCGCACACAGCAGCGAGAAAAAGGGGCTGGAGCTTTTCAAGGAACTGTTTTTGGGCGGCGAAGATGACGGAAGCGGCGGTGACTATGAAGAATAAGGGCATAGTTATCGAGCTGACAGCGCTGCTGGACGTCATATTCATCATGCTGTTCTGGGTGATGATAAACGTGCAGGAGAACGGCGCTAAGGTCAAGGAAGATGCTGACAGCCGCATCGCCGAAGCACAGGCACAGGTGGTGCAGGCTCAGGAAGAAGCTGCCGAACAGGTTGAAAGCATACGTGAACAGGCTGACAGCGAGATACAGCGTGCACATGAACAGCTGGAGCGTATCGACAGCAATGCCGCTGCAAATCAGCAGGCGCTCGATGATTTCGGGGACGGTCTTATGCTGACGATAAGCCTGAGATATGAGCCGGGCGGAAAGCTGACTGTCTTTAACGGCGATGACGAACTGGGTACGGCAGATATCATCAGCGAGAGCGAAGTGTATACCGAAATTGTGGCATCACTGGGCAAAGCAGGTATTGAACGTGATGATGTGGTGTTGTGCGCATTTGTCTATGACGGCAGCCGTGCGCTGTACCGTGATGTGAACGAAGTCAGTGCTGCGGTCAGCAGGGTCGGCAAGAGCTATAAGAATTTTTACTGTACTTTTATAAATACGGCAAGATAGACGGAGGACATGAAATGAGTATCGAGAAAGAAGTAGAAAAGATGTACAGAGAGGACGCTGAAAAGATGAAAAAGAACGAGAAGAAGAAAAAGAGCAGCAAGCTTGCAACGCTGATCGTGCTGATACTTATACTGATACTGGCACTGCTGCTGGCTAGACTGCTGGGACTGTTCGGCGGCAGCGGATTCGGATTCGGCGGAAACGGCGACGGTGACGGTGATGACAGCGGCGTCCCGGACAGGGCTGTTGTGGTATCTGCTGATGAGGAGGTAAGCTCGGCGGCTGAAGAAGCTAAGGTGTTCGAGGACATAAAGGTATCGGGCAGCACCTATCTTTACAAGGGCAGCGAGATAACCCTCGATGAACTGAAGGATACTTTCTCAATGGAGAAGATGAACAAGGACGTTGTTGCTAAGATAGAGGACGACAATGCAACACAGAACACAATGGAGGACCTGACCAACGCATTCGACGAGATGGGCAGAGAGTATACCATAGAGTCCTCCCCCGCAGGCGTTGCACCCGCTGAAGAACAGACTGAGTCTGTGGAAGAATAAGGGGGAAACTATGCTGGGACTGACCCTTGAAGGCGGTGCGAGCAGGACTGTGTATTCCTGCGGCATACTTGACGCACTGCTGGAAAATGATATAATGGCAGACAAGATATTCGGGGTGTCGGCAGGTTCGGCTTTCGGTGTCAGCTATGCTTCAAAACAGCACGGCAGGAACTACCGCCTTGCGACTGAGTTCATGCCAACATCTGAATATATGGGCATAAAGCATCTGCTTGACCCGAAAAATCGCAGCTATTATAATCTCGATTATGACTACGATACCATACCGAACAAGCTGCTGCCCTTTGATTATGAGACCTTCGGAAAATATAAGGGCGAATTCTATGCGGTGGTGACAAATGTGGAAACAGGCAGGGCGGAATATCTGCCTGTGGACGAAAAAGACAGGACATGGCAGAAGCTGCGTGCAAGCTGTGCACTGCCATTGCTGTTCCCTGAGATAAAGATAGACGGCAAAAACTATCTTGACGGCGGCATTGCAGATTCCATACCCTTTAAAAAGGCTATGGAGATGGGGTGCGATAAAAACATCGTTATCCTCACGAGACCGAGGGATTACCGCAAGGAGACCGACAGCATGACAAAGCTGTGCATGAAGCGCTACGCTCGTCACCCCGAGTTTGCAAAGGCGATGGAGACCCGTGCAGTGCGCTACAACAAGTGCGTTGAGGAGATAATGGAACTTTCAAGGCAGGGCAAGCTGTTTGTATTCACCCCGAAAACCACTTTTGGTGTGAACAGGATAGAGGGCGACAGAGAAAAACTCAAAAAGCTTTATGAACACGGCTACAAGCATGCTTTGTGGGCGATGGACAAGCTGCGGGAATATCTGGAGCGGTGAAAGTCCCCGTAAGGCGGACGTAATGCATGCTTTTGAAAGTCCGTAAATATAATAAAAAAGGCGGCGCTGTTTTCAGTAAATGCTGCATGAGTCGGAAAAGAGGATAAAAATGAAATGGAAAACTGCTTTGCTGACAGCAGGCACGGTCCTTGCGGGGGTCAATGTGCTGCTTGGCAACAGACAGCTGATAGTTGACGAAGGTGTCATGTACAGCCGCAAGCTTCCCGAGGCGTTTGAGGGAAAAAAGATACTGCTGCTGGCAGACCTTCACAGGAAAAAATTCGGCAGGGATTATTGCTTTCTGCTTGACTCGGTGCGGGCGGCACAGCCTGACATGATAATACTTGCGGGCGACCTTTACAGTCGGGGCGAGACAGAGATAGGCGGCAAGGTGAAGCTGATGCGTGACCTCAGCGATATTGCGCCGACCTATTATTCGGCGGGCAACCACGAACTGAATGACCCCGAACAGCTTGACGCCCTGCTGCACAAACTGAAAAGCATAGGCGTGCATGCACTGAAAAATGAGATGGCTGTGGTATGCGAGGGCGGCGAAAGGCTGAACATCTACGGTTTGCAGCTGCCGCTCAGATACTTCATCGGCAAGGACGGCAGTTACAAAGACCTGCCTGTGCCAGACGGCAGGACGATAGCACGTTATCTGGGCGAACCCGATGAACGCTGCTGCAATCTGCTGATAGCCCATAACCCGCTGTTTTTTACGGCTTATGAACAGTGGGGCGCAGACTTTGTGTTCTCGGGACACCTGCACGGCGGCATAATAAGGCTGCCTGTGGTCGGCGGACTGCTCTCCACCGAAAGAAAGTTCCTGCCGAAATACACAAAGGGCATATACAAGCTTGGCAGCACGGTTATGGCGGTCACTGCGGGACTGGGGAAACTCAGGATAAACAATCCGTCGCAGGTCATGCTGCTGACACTTACAGGCAAAAAGCAACCCGCAAAGCACCCTAAGGGTCATGCGTGGGAAATATATTAAACGACATAAATTTTCATACTTATCCCGACCACACAGCCAAAAATCGCAGGCGGTGCGGTCGGTCTGAGTGAGTGATCATAGAACGTTTACTATAAGATAGAAAGGCATAAAAAATGGATAAGAACGAGATAGCCGCTTTTTTTGCGGATTACTTTGATAAGCACTTTGACGAGATACTTGCTGACCTCAGTGAGATAATCGGTATCGAAAGCATCGCTGACGAGGACGCTGCTGTCAGACCGTTCGGTGAGGGTTCGGCAAAGGCGCTGGCATGGGGCGAAGCAAAGCTCAAAGAACTTGGCATGACAACAAAGAACTTTGACAACTATGCTGTCAGGGGGGACTACACAGCTGATGAGGAACCTGTGCTGGGCGTGCTTGCGCACCTTGATACCGTGCCTGTCAGCAGCAACTGGAGTTTTGACCCCTTTACGCTGACACAGAAGGACGGCGTGCTGTACGGCAGGGGCACTATCGATGACAAGGGTCCTGCAACTGCGGTGATATGGGCTGTCAGGGCGATCCGTGAGCTGGGTCTGCCCATGAAGAATTTCCGTGTGATATTCGGCGGCGATGAGGAAAACGGCTGCAAGGATATGGAATACTACGAGAAGTGCGAGAGTTTCCCGAAGATGGTGTTCACTCCCGATGGTTCTTTCCCTGTGCTGAACTGCGAGAAGGGTCTGGTACATATAACATTCTCTGCACCCTTTGAGGACGGTGAGATATCTGCAATTGATGCGGGCATGGCACTCAATGCCATACCTGACAGGTGCAAGGTCAGGTACGCAGACGGCAGGGAAGTCACTTTTGAGGGTCAGTCGGCACACGGTTCAAGACCTGAGAATGGTGACAATGCTGTAACAAAGTTCCTGGACGGATATGATGGCGAGAACGCTTTGCTGTGCGGGCTGAAAAAGCTTTTCCCGCACGGTGAGTTTGACGGCGCTGCCTGCGGACTTGGCTTTGAGGACGAAATATCGGGCAAAATGACCTGCGCACTCACAGTCCTTAAAACCGACAGCGGCAGACTGTGCGGCGGCGCAGACATAAGATTCCCCATCGACAGAAGCTATGCTGAGATAAGCGGCATCATTAAAAATGCGCTGACAGCTGCGGGCTTCACGACTGATATGTGTGATGGCATGGAACCACATTACGTGGACGAGAACAGCGATTTCGTTCAGGCGCTGCTGAGAGTCTATGAGAGGGTGAAAGGCGAGAAGGGCTACTGCATAGCTGAGGGCGGTATAACCTACGTGCACAACACAGAAGGTGCGGTGGCATTCGGTGCGGAATTTCCGTGGGAGAACAACAACATGCACGGTGATGACGAACATATCTCGGTCGAGACTTTCAAGTACAACCTGAACATGTATGCAAATGCCATTGCGGAACTTTGCATGAAGTGATAAATAAGTATACAGGCATAGCGTCCCGTTTTGTGCAGTACGAAACGGGGCGCAGTTTTTTTCGCAGAAATGCTGTTTGCTGCGGTGTGTCAGCGGGGCAGCCAAAAAAAAGAACAGTGCATGCACACTGTTCTCAAAAAAATAATGCAGGTAAGAGGACTTGAACCTCCACGACCTTGCGATCACTAGCACCTGAAGCTAGCGCGTCTGCCAATTCCGCCATACCTGCATATTAAGAATTTGATACTTTTACTCGGCTCAAATCCAGTTGCCGAGGTGGGTGCTGTCACCGCACTAATCCACATTTTTCACAGGCTATGTTAATTGTGCATTGTCGTTGCGCCACCTGAAGCTAGCGCATCTGCCAATTCCGCCATACCTGCATACTTTATAGTGTTGTGAACCTCACAACATGTAATATTATATCACAGTTCGAACGATTTGTCAAGCCTTTTTTGAAAAAATTATTCGGGACTGAAAAATATTTTTTCAGGGAGAGACTTGCTGTGCGGCATTTAATGCTGTAAAAGGATCTATACCTGTATTGCAGCTATTATGATGAGCTATAACCAAAAGTTATAATGCTATTCGATAACGGTATTGTACAAAAGCGAAAAACTGTGCTATAATCATAGTAAACAAAGGAACAAGCAGCGGCAGTTATCCGCAGCTTAACAGAAGTGAAGATCTATATACGGACAAATAAATATCGGAAAGGCGGTATACATCATGGCAGAGAAAAAGCTTTCGGAAATATTCCCTTTGGGTGAAAAGAACCCCTACGGTCAGTTCTTCATCGGGCAGAGTTATCTTGCACCGCTGACCACTGAACAGGTCCCCACCTTCAACGTGACTTTTGAACCCGGGTGCCGCAACAACTGGCATATACACCATGCAAAAAGCGGCGGCGGACAGATGCTTATCTGCATAAGCGGACGTGGCTGGTATCAGGAGTGGGGCAAGGAACCACGTGAACTTCATGCGGGCGATGTGGTGAACATACCCGAGGGCGTCAAGCACTGGCACGGCGCAGCAAAGGATTCGTGGTTCCAGCACCTGGCGCTGGAGGTGCCCGCTGAGGGCGGCAGCACCGAGTGGTGTGAACCTGTGGACGATGAACAGTACGGTAAATTGGACTGATAAGCGGGGGTGGACAAGATGGCAGTCAGCGAGAAAGCAAAAGAATATCACGAGAAGATGTTCCCGCAGGGCAGGGAAGGGCTTGAAAAGACAGACCCCGAGTTCTGCGAGTTTTTCAGGAACTTCGCATTTGATGAAGTGGTAAACAGCGACGACCTTGATGGCAGGACAAGGTTCATGGCGATACTGGCAACGCTGTTGGGCTGCGGCGGTGTCGATGAATTCAGGGTCATGCTGCCCGCTGCACTGAATTTCGGCGTAACAGCTGTTGAAGCTAAGGAGATAGTCTATCAGGCGGTGGCTTATCTGGGCATCGGGCGGGTATACCCTTTCCTGAATGCAGCAAATGAGGTGCTGGCAGAACAGGGCATAGCACTGCCGCTGGAAGGTCAGGCGACCACTGACAGCGAAACCAGGCTTTTGGCAGGCGCACAGGCGCAGGTGGATATCTTCGGTGAGGGCATGAAAGATTTCTACAAAACTGGCCCCGCTGAGACGGTACACATAAACCGTTGGCTGGCGGAAAACTGCTTCGGTGACTATTACACCAGGGGCGGACTGGCCCACAGACAGCGTGAGATGATAACTTTCTGTTTCCTGGCGGCACAGGGCGGCTGTGAACCTCAGCTTACCGCACACGCCGCAGGCAACATGAAGGTGGGCAATGACAGGCTTTTCCTGATAAAGATAGTGTCACAGTGCCTGCCTTACATCGGCTACCCCAGAAGTCTTAATGCGATAACATGCATAAATAAGGCGGCGGAAAACGGCTGAAACACACTGCCCGAAGAGTTGATATGACCACATGCTGTTTCTTGTCATATCATAACTCAGCCTGTTGCAGTGTGTCATCGGGATCATCGTAAATAATACCACGTTCGGCGGGCGGCAGTGCCCGCCGATTTTTCGGCTTGATATCGGCGGTGAAAAAAACATGAATGTAATTATGTATTAAACATTTGATATAAAACTTAATTTTATGATATAAATATTACGTATGTTATAGTATCATATAATCAAGGGAAATGAAGAACATTCAAGTGAATGGAGGATATCAAATGAAGAAACTGAACGCATTATTACTTGCACTTATGATGACTTTTTCACTGGCTGCATGCGGCAGTTCTGCCGACAGCAGCAAGGCTGAGACAGAGGCACCTGCCAAAACAGAAGCACCTGCCGAGACCGAAGCACCAGCCGAGACCGAAGCGCCTGTCGAAGAAGAGGAAAGTCCCTACACACTGCTGGCTGATTTCAGCAAGGGCGAGTCGGATAAGTTCATGTGTTCTGACGGCTGGTCGAACGGCAGCATGTTCAACTGCACCTGGAAAAAGGCAAACACTGCTTTTGAGGACGGTGTGATGAAGCTGACCATTGATTCGATAATACCCGATGAGTACAATGCCGCCGAGTACCGCACCAATGATTTCTACGGCTACGGACTGTACGAGGTAAGCATGAAGCCCATAAAGAATGTGGGTGTTGTTTCTTCATTCTTCACATATACAGGACCTACCGACGGCAATCCCTGGGACGAGATAGATATCGAATTCCTGGGCAAAGATACAACGATAGTTCAGTTCAACTACTTCACCAACGGTCAGGGCAACCATGAGTTCGTTTATGACCTGGGCTTTGATGCATCGGAAGAATTCCACACCTACGGTTTTGAGTGGAAAGAGGACAGCATCACATGGTATGTTGACGGCGAGGCTGTTTACACAGCTGAGGAAAATATTCCCACCACACCCGGAAAACTGATGATGAACGTCTGGAACGGCAAGGGTGTTGACGGCTGGCTGGGCAAGTATGACGGCACCGTGCCCCTCACCGCTGAATATCAGTTTGCACGCTTCACTGCGGCAGAATAAACAAGCTTTCTTCAATACCCAACCATATCCATATATCCTGCTGTGTATTTACCCGTACACAGCGAAACAAAGGCCTTTCCTTCGGAGGGGTCTTTTGTTTTTTACATACGTTTTGCCAAAAAAGACCGCAGGGTCTCAGATAGCCCTGCGGTCGTATTTTTATGTTTTGTTGCCCGCAAACTGTGTGCGGTAAAGGTCGTAATAGCAGCCCTTCATGGCTATGAGGTCTTCGTGTCTGCCGCTTTCTGCGATCTTTCCGCCGTCTATTACCACGATGACATCTGCATCACGTATAGTTGAAAGACGGTGTGCTATTATCAGTGAGGTGCGGTTCTTCATCAGTGCTACCATTGCGGACTGAATATGCATCTCGGTGCGTGTATCAACGCTGGAGGTCGCTTCGTCAAGAATGAGTATCTTGGGGTCGGCAAGCACCGCACGTGCTATGGATAGCAGCTGGCGCTGTCCCTGCGAGAGATTTGAACCGCCCTCTGTCAGCTGCGTTTTGTAGCCTTCGGGCAGGCGCCTTATGAACTCGTCTGCGTTGGCGTGGTGTGCGGCACGGCGCACCGCTTCATCGGGGGCGTCTTCTTTGCCGTAGCGGATATTCTCATCAATGCTGCCCTTGAACAGTACAGTGTCCTGCAAAACTATGGCTACGGACTTTCTGAGTTCGTCCTTCGGGATATCTGTGATATCCACACCGTCAACTGTGATGCTGCCGCTGTCAGTCTCATAAAAGCGTGTCAGCAGGTTGACTATGGTGGTCTTGCCTGAACCTGTTGCACCGACGATGGCTATTTTCTGACCCTGCTTTATGTCCAGGTCAAGCCCCTTCAGCACAGGCTTTTCGGGTTCATACCCGAAGTAGATGTCCTTAAAGCAGATATCTCCCTTAACGTCATCAGCAGTCATTTCGGACTTGCCGTTGTCGGGTTCGGGAGGCGTCTCCATTACCTCGAAGATGCGTTCTGCACCTGCAATAGCTGTCTGTATGTTTGCATACTGGTTGGCTATCTCGTTGATGGGGCGTGAAAACTGCTTTGAGTAGAGAATGAACGCCTGTATGGTGCCCACGGTTATCCAGCCCTTAAAGCTGAACCAGCCGCCGAAAGCAGCTATCATAACAAAGCCGAAGTTCGATATGCAGTTCATCAGCGGTCCCATCACGCCGCCGCATATCTGGGCACGTATGCCTGTTTTGCGAAGTTCATCGCTCATCACATTGAAGTCCTCAATGGCAGAATGTTCCTTTGAATATGAGACCACTGTGCGGTAGCCCGTTACCATTTCTTCTACGTGACCGTTCAGCTTGCCGAGTATTATCTGCTGCTGTAAGAAGTATTTGCGCATGAACTTGGTCATCTTGCCCGACACCAGTATGGTCAGCACCACTGTTGACAGCGAGATGAGTGTCAGCAGCGGCGAGTAGGTCAGCATTATCACGATGGAACCGATGACGGTCAGCACGCCTGAGATGAGCGAACCTATCGACTGTGAGATCGTGTTTGAAATGTTTTCCACATCGTTGGTCATGCGGCTCATGATATCGCCGTGCTTGTGGGTGTCAAAATACTTGATAGGCAGCTTTACCAGATCACCGAAAAGATCACGGCGCATGGTGCTGACGGTACGCTGTGAAAGCTTTGCCGAAAAAATGCCCTGCAAATATGAGAACAGCGAGTTTGCAAGGTAAACTATACCCAGTGCGATCAGTGTTTTTATCAGCTTGTCCCGATCCACATCAAGCTTGTTGTCGTCAAGGGTTATGCAGTCTATGGCTATCTGCTGGATATATGGCGCTGCCAGACCAAGCAGAGTTATGGCAAGCATTATAGTCAGCAGCCCGAAAAAGAGGTACTCGCTCCTGCCAATGTAGTTGAGCAGCTTTTTCAGCGTTTTACCTGCATTCTTGGGCTTTTCGGCATTGACCAGCGCTGCGTGGCGTCCGCCGGGACCCTGATTCTTTCCGTTTGGATTGGGTGGCATGGGGGGCATTATACCTCACCTCCGTTCGTTTTTACCTGCGAGCTGTAAATATCCTGATAGACCTCACAGCTTCGCAGCAGTTCATCGTGGGTGTCACAGCCCACTATCCTGCCGTGGTCAAGCACGACTATCCTGTCGCAGTTTTTCACGCTGGCTATGCGCTGTGCTATCATGATGACTGTGGTGCCCCGCAGTTCTTCACGCAGCTGCTGCTGAAGCCTTGCCTCGGTTCCCAGGTCAAGGGCTGAGGTGGAATCATCGAATATGAGTATCTCGGGCTTTTTCAGCACTGCCCTTGCTATGGACATGCGCTGCTTCTGTCCGCCCGAAAGTGAAGCGCCCTTTTCGGCTATCATGCTGTCATAACCGTCGGGCATGCGGCTGATGAACTCGTCCGCCTGTGCTATCTCGGCGGCATGCTTTATCTCGGCGGTATCGGCATTGTCATCGCCCCAGCGTATATTGTCGGCGACGGTTGCGGAGAAAAGCTCGCTTTTCTGCAAAACTATGCCGACACGGCGGCGCAGGTCATCAAGCTTGAATTCCTTGACGTTCACACCGTCAACATAAACATCGCCCTTGTCTGCATCGTAAAAGCGGGGTATCAGGTTCACCAGCGAGGATTTGCCCGAACCTGTTGCGCCCAGTATCGCCACTGTTTCGCCCGCATGTATATCAAGGTCGATATCGCAAAGCACAGGTTCACCGCTTGATGTGGGGTATGCGAAGGTCACGTTTCTGAGTGAAACTGTACCCTTTTCTGTACTTGATGTATCTCCGTTTCCGTCGTTGATGACAGGCTCGGTGTTCAGGACTTCCAGTATACGCTTGCCCGAAGCGCTTGCCCTTGCCATTGTCTGGAACATCATTGATATCATCATTATGCCGTGCAGCACTTGTGTCAGGTAGGTTATGGCAGCCATTACCTCACCGACCTTCATTTCCTTAGCCTCCACCTGCCAGCCGCCTATGTAGATAACGGCTATGACGGAGAAATTCATTATCACCATCAGCAGGGGAGACAGCAGCGCCATCAGTTCCTGTACCTTGAGGTTTGCTTCCGTAAGACCCATGTTGGCGCTTTCAAAACGCTGTTCCTCGTGCTTTTCACGTACATACGCCTTTACCACTCTTGCGCCGCTGACGTTTTCCTGCATAACGGAATTGACGCTGTCAAGGCGCTTTGCTACTATGGCATACAGCGGGTTTGCGTGGCGCATTATCATTATAACGATGATGGCTTCAACAGGCAGCGCAACTGCGATTATAGTACCGAAGCTGCGTGCTAAGCTCAGCATCATTATGATGCCGCCTATGAACATTATTATGTTCCTGACAAAGCCACGTATCAGGAAATCCACCATCTGCTGTATGGCTGTGATATCAGCTGTGATACGGGTGACCAGCGAACCTGTTGTGAACTTGTCGGTCTGCTGGAATGAAAGACCCATCACCCGCTTGAAAAGGTCGTTGCGGACGTCCTTTGAGAAACCCTGCGAGGCACAGCCCGCAAAAAAAGCCGACCCTGCACCGCAGCAGCCGCCGAATATCACCGTGACCAGCATGAGTATACCTGTTTTGATTATGACCTCCATGTTGCTGCCCAGTACACCGTCATCAACTATCTTTGACATCAGCTTGGGCTGCAGCAGGTCCATCATGACCTCTCCCACCATGCTGACAGGTGCCAGCAGCACAAACAGCATGTAGGGCTTTATGTATTTCAGAAACTTCACTTATCTTCCTCCTCCAGCAGATTTATCAGCATTTTGCGCAGCACTGCCACCGCTGCGTCAACTTCCTCCTGCGGGATATCTTTCAGCAGCACCTGCTCTGTTTCATGGAAAGTCTCACGTACCAGCTCCACCTTTTCTCTGCCTTTTTCTGTCAGGTAGACTTTCATCTGCCGCATGTCAGCAGTATCTGCCTCACGCCTGACCAGCCCTTCGGTCTCCATCTTGCCCAGTGCCACTGAAACAGTCGGTGCTGTCAGGTGGGTAAGCTTTACAAGCTGGAGCTGTGTTGCGCCCTCATTGTGTGCAAGCTCCATCAGTATCTTGTGATATCCTTTGGAAACGCCGTGTTTTTCACATTCACGCTTTGCACGGTGCATGAAAAGCCTGGACACATCATTAACGAACATTGAAGGCTTTGCATCCTGTTTTTCAAGCAGCATGCGTGGCTTTTTGGTGTGGTCGTCTTTATAATTCACAGAAGCTTTCCTCCTCTATTAATTAGTTTTCTAACTAATTATATCACTGCAAAGCCCGATTTGTCAAATTAATTTTTTGTAAAATCCTGTTCGCCGATCTGTTTACAGCGCAGTATCAGCCCGAAAAGCTGTTCTGCCTACGGTGCGTGACGTGTGCCGCCCACGTCACGGAAATCAATTTTGACAAAACAAAGCTGTATTTTGTGAATTCTCCCCACGCCGAAGGCGGGGGGGAGAATACACTCAACACCATATTTTACAGCCGTAATGTATGTTCAAACCTTTGTATTATGCAAAAATTGATTTCCGTGCGCCCACTTTTTTTTCATGTTGACAACAGCCGAGATATATGATAAAATAAAAGCATACTATTTCAGGAGGTATTTACAATGTCAGATACACATTTTTCCGAAAACATTATTTACATAGGCGCTGATGACAAGGATCTCGACCTGTTCGAGAGTCAGTATGAAGTGCCCAACGGCATGGCTTACAATTCTTACGTTATCCTTGATGAAAAGGTATGCGTTATGGACACTGCTGACAAGCGTGTCAGCGAACAGTGGCTCGCTAACCTGAAAAATGCCCTTAACGGCAGGTCGGTGGACTATCTGGTGGTGCAGCATGTTGAACCCGATCATTCCGCAAACATCGCAGCACTTATGGCTGAATATCCCGAGATGAAGGTGGTCGGAAACGCCAAGACCTTTGTTATGCTAAAGCAGTTCTTTACCGTGCCCGACCTGGACGCAAGGGCTGTTACCGTAAAGGAGGGTGACACCCTTGAACTGGGCAGCCACACCCTCAGCTTTATCATGACACCTATGGTACACTGGCCTGAGGTCATGATGACATACGAAGCAAGCGAGAAGGCTTTCTTTTCTGCTGATGCTTTCGGCAAGTTCGGCACGCTGGACACCGATGAGGACTGGGCTTGCGAGGCAAGGCGCTACTACTTTAACATCGTGGGCAAATACGGCGCACAGGTACAGGCAGTCCTGAAAAAGGCTGCTGCGCTGGACATAAAGATGATACTCCCTCTTCACGGTCCTATGCTGACCGAAAATCTGGACTATTATCTGGGACTGTACAATACCTGGTCAAGCTATGAGCCTGAGAATAAGGGCATCTTCATCGCATGCGCTTCCATACACGGCAACACTCTCGAAGCTGCTGAAAAGCTCAAAGAGATGCTGGAAGCAAGAGGTGCCGAGAAGGTATCCCTCTCAGATATCACCCGTGACGATCAGGCTGAGGCAGTTGAGGATGCATTCAGGTATGACAGGCTGGTGCTGATGTCATCAAGCTATGACGGCGGCGTATTCCCTCCTATGGAAGAACTGCTGATGCACCTGCGTGACAAGACCTACCGCAACCGCAAGGTGGCAATAGTCGAGAACGGTTCTTGGGCACCCAGCGCCGCAAGGGTCATCAAGGGCTATGTTGAGAAGTTCAAGGACGTTACTCTGGTAGAACCAGTTGTTACCATAAAGTCGGCACTTAACGCTGACAGCGAAGCCAAGCTTGCTGAACTGGCTGATGAACTGGTAAAATAATACAGCATATCAAGTCCCGAAACAGCGTTACGCTTCGGGACTTTTTGCATTATGCACACAAATATCATGTGATATTTGTGCACTATCACACCATAAAGACAGCCTTGTTCAAACGTATATCTATCAGAACATTTTACGGGGGTGGCATCATGAAAACGAAAATACTCAGCATCATCTGCTGTGCGGCACTTTGCCTGACAGCCTGCGGGCAGGTCGGCAGCGAGAACAACGATCCGCATTCGGCGGAAGTGTCCAATAATGCGTACAGCAGCACACCTGTGATACAGCCTGACGATATCCCCACAGATGCCGAAACCGTCTACGATGTAGCAGACCTCATGAATGAAACGAAAAAAGATATGCTGAGCGATGAACGCATTCTGAAATACAGCGAATGCCCCGATGACGAAGAATTGCTGTTCCGCTCGACCCTGCTTTCCGCATCAGATCTTGAAGATGACAGCGCAGGCAGCTATTTTATCATAGAACAGAACGGCGAAAAATACCTGATGTTCAACTATATAGGCGGCGGATACGGCATCAAACTCAAAGCTGTGACCGATATGAAAAAAGAATACAGCGGCGGCAGACTTGTACTTACGCCCGTATGTGAAACGGAAGAATTCGAGCAGGTCGGCTGTGAACCCTGCCAGAAAGGTGTGATCTGCATAGTAAAGCTTGATGAGGATATCAGCGAGGTCGAGGTCGAGGGGCAAAAATATACCCCCTACAAAGGCGGTATTGTATGGGTCGGTGACCTTTGCGGTGCAGCAGACAGCGAACTGGCTCTCACAGCCCCCATAGAGTTCACGCTGATAAGACCTCTCGATCAACCTGATAACAAGTTTTTCTTTTGCAGCACAGAAAACGGCAACGGTGTGATGGACAGCGAATATAACATGATGATAGAACCAAAGTACAATAATATTTTCTATGTTGATGATGAACAGTTCGTGGTGATGTCGAAGAAGTCCCCCGACGGTGAGGGGCTTGACAACTGGCAGATAAGCACTGTCAACGGCAGCGGCGAACTGCTCAGCGGTCCCATAGACGGCTTCATCAACGGTAATGAACACTTTACGAATTACATGCATCAGTGTGTTTTCCTTATGCCCGACGGCAACCTGTCCCGTGCAGGCGTGGTCGATGCGGATATGAATGTCATAATCGAGCCGGAATACACGGATATATCCGTGTTCTCGGAAGAAAATGCAAACCAGTTCTATGTCTGCACGAACAAGCAGGAACGCTGCGCCGTGTTCGGGGCAGACGGCATACAAAAGACCGATTTTGATTTCACCTCAGTCTACGATGCGCAGACTTTTTACCACAACGAACTCAGAGATCACGAGTTCGGATAAGTTCTCCTTTAAACAACTCTCCTGCTGATGTGGGGGAGTTGTTTTGTGTAAATCAGTACGTTTTATGCATAGAAATACTTAAAGTGAATATTGACAATAAAAGTACATTCCACACTTGTTCTTCACTGGAAAGCATCGAACTGCCTGACGGTCTGAAAAAAGTTGGTGATTATTCATTTAACGGTTGCCGTTCACTGACAGAGGTCATTATCCCATCAACTGTCAAATATATAGGTATATCTGCATTTGAAGATTGTACTAGTATGATAAAAGTTGAGATTCAAAACGGTGTGCAGACAATATGTCAGTCGGCTTTTAGGAACAC
>CAMNMO010000005.1 GCA_946544695.1 uncultured Ruminococcus sp.
ATATAATGCCCGCTGAAAGGCTGTTTAGTGTGGTGTGTCAGCGGGATAACCATATATCGTGATATACATTATCTGCCACTTGAAAGTCGGCAGAATTTCTGCTATAATAAATGTGTTAACGGTAAAAACGCAGTATATCGGCAGGAGGGGGACGCAGCCATGCACATAAGATCACAGTGCCTGAGGGCGGTCGCTTTTGCTGTGGTGCTGATAAGCATTAGCTATATCCTCAACATTCTGAAAGATCTAAAACCGATCAGCATGGTCGGTTCGTTCCTGTGGTCAGCTATGGCGATCGTATGGGGGCAGCGCAATCACAACAGGATAACCACACTGCGCATACGCCGCAGTCTGGCAGTTATAACTGCCTCGCTGATACTGTTGTTTTTCACACGAATGTGCAGGTATAAGTTTTTTGAAGGCAACGCAGCAGCAGAACGTTACAGCTGGTATCTTTACTACCTGCCGTTCATAATCGTGCCGCTGATGTCCTATCAGGCGGCGGTGTGCGTAGGAGAAGATGAGAACAAGCCATTCCCGAAACATGTTCGGGCGCTGCACTATGCGACAACAGCTATGATAATACTCGCACTGACCAACGACCTGCACGAACAGATGCTGAGATTCGATGAAAACGGCGTGCTGCATCACAGACCGCTTTACTTTGTGATAGTGATATGGTCGGTGCTGCTTAGTCTGGCGGCATTCCGTGAACTGCTTTTGAGAAGCATGCTTCTCATGTCAAAAAAGCTGTGGTTCATTCCTGTCATATTCACATCGTTCGGGGTGATGATGCTTACCTGGTATTACATAAACGGCGGTTCGCCCGTGCTTTTCGGGCACAAGCTGTTCTACATGCAGGACGGCTACTCACTGACCTTTATGGGGCTGTGGGAGGGCTGCATGATAATCGGGCTGCTGCCTGCTAACACCGACTACAACAAGCTGTTTGCGCTGTCACACACAAATGCACAGCTAAAAAACCGCAGCGGCGAGGTGAAATACAGTTCGCACGGCGCACAGACCGAAGGCAGAGAACTGATACTGCGAAGCAAGGAGATATCGGGCGGCAGCGTGGTATGGACGGAGGACGTGACTGCCATAAACCGCCTGAACCGTGATCTTGAACAGGCAAACGAACTGCTTGACGAGGAGAACGACCTGATAGAAGAGGAAAACTCCGCCGCAGAAGAACGCACACGTTACGAGACACGCAACCGCCTTTACGATGCCATTGCCCTGCACACACATGCACAGCTGAATGCCATCGACAGCACCCTGTGCAGCATAGAGGATCTCGAGCGCAGCCCCGAGACCGACCTGCTGCTTGGCACCTATGTGAAACGCTGTGCCAACCTGATGCTTATAGCCGACGGACACAGCAAGTTATCAAGTGAAGAACTGGCGCTTTCGGTCAGTGAATCGCTGGAAAGCCTGAGTCTTTTCGGGATAGACTGCCTGCTTGACAGGGGCGTGACATCAATGCTGCCAGCAAAACAGCTTATTGCCGCCTATGACCTGTTTGAAGCAGCAGCGGAAGCAGTCTGCAAAAGCTGCAACGCCTTTACTGTGACACTGGGCAGGGGGGCAGTGATAAGGATAGAGACTGATACATTGATTAGCGCTGAAATGCTTGAAAACGCTGTGCACGGCACGGGGCTGCAGGTGCATGCGGCATTCGTTGACGGCACGACTGTCATCACGGCGGGAGGTGACAGCGATGGATAAGGCTGTCACATTAATGGAAATATGGGCAACGCTGTTGTTCTTCCTGTTCGTGTATGAACTTGTACGCACAAGACAGATGATCCAAAAACGGGTAGGCACGTTATTATCGCTTATCGGTACAGCCGTTACCTTTACCGTTGCCGAGATGCTGCTGACAGGTGCGGACATTCCGCTGTGGGCTTCCGCTGTTATACTGGCAGTGCTGAGTATCTCCGCTGCGGCACATCTTACATACATCATACGCATGCAGCTTAACGAGATAACGCTGATGTCCATAAAGGAATGCTTCGACACACTGCCTTCGGGACTGTGCTTTTACCGCAAAGGCGGCATACCGCAGCTGGTCAACCCTGCGATGGACAGCTTGTGCAAGGCGGTGACAGGGCAGAGATTATCAGATGCGGAAAGTTTCTGGGAGAAGCTGAAAAACGCAGAACTCCCCGAAAGCATCAGGGGCGGCGAACAGCCAATGATAAGTCTTGGCGGAAAGGCTTACAGCTTTGTCAGGTATGAAGCCGAGACCGACGGTGAACCGATATACGAGATAGTAGCATCTGATATAAGCGAGGAAAAACTGCTGAACGAAGAACTACGCACCAAGCAGAAGCACAGCGCCGAGATAAACCGCCGACTGAAAGCGCTGAATTCGACGCTGAAATATGTCATCATGGAAAAAGAAGTTTTGCAGATGAAGGTGCGCATACACGATGAACTGGGGCAGGCACTGCTGATGGCAAAACGTTTCGTGCATGACAAGGAAAGCTGTGACCGTGCCGAACTTCTGGATATCTGGCAGAACAGCGTGCGCCTGCTTAAAAGCGAACGCCGTGAAAACTGGCAGAAGCCCTATTTTGTGAATTTGCAGAGGGCGGCACTGCTGGGCATTGAGGTCATAATAGACGGCAAACTGCCCGAGGACAGCGAACTTATACCTGTGATAGACACAGCCATAGCAGTACACACCACGAACGTGCTGCGGCATGCTGAGGGCGACAAGGTATTCATCTGTGTGAAGGAAGATGAGAAGTCTTACGAGATAACATTCAGGAATAACGGCAAACCACCCAAATATGGGGTAAAGGAAACAGGCGGGCTTGCGAACCTTCGGCGTGAAGCGGAAGGCATAGGCGGCGGTATGAAGCTGAGAGCACTGCCCGAGTTTGAGATAACGCTGCGCCTGCCGAGGGGAGAAGTCAGCGAGGAGGCATTACTATGGCATACAGGGTACTGATAGCCGATGATTACCGCATGATAAGGCAGATGTTCAGTGCGGTGATAGAAAAGTCGGATAATTTTATATTATCGGGAATGGCAGCCGATGCAGATGAAGCATTGGAACACTGTCGGTCAAATAAGGTAGACCTGGTGCTGCTTGATGTCGTCATGGGCACAGGCATGGACGGACTTGAAGCGGCAAAGCTTATAAAAAAAGCAAGTCCTTCCACCAAAATACTGCTTGTGACCTCCATGCCCGAGGTATCATATATAAAGCGTGCTAAGGAGATAGGCATAGAGAGTTTCTGGCATAAAGAAGTGCAGGAACAGCCGCTGCTGAACGTGATGGAAAGAACGATGGCAGGCGAATCCGTATACCCTGCGCAGACCCCCGAAGTATGGCTCGGCAACACGGTAAGCACCGAACTTACGGGGCGTGAACTTGATGTGCTGAGAGAACTTGTGGGGGGAGCGAGCAACGCTGAGATAGCAGAGCGGCTCGGGATAAGTGAGAGGTGTGTAAAAATGCACATCACGGATATGCTGAGCAAAACAGGTTTCAAAAGCAGATTACAGTTAGCCGTGCAGGCGAGAGCGGGCGGACTGGTGATAAACGATATTGGCGTCGGGGAATGATCCCCGAAAAATTTCGCATAAAAATATCCGATAGGAGTAGCAATGAAAGAGTTTGTTATAAATAAAAATGACGCAGGTCAGCGCATGGATAAGTTCCTGACCAAAGCTGTGCCCGCTTTACCGAAAAACCTGATGTACAAGTACCTCAGGCTGAAAAGGATAAAACTGAACGGAAAAAGATGTGAGATAAGCACCCGCATCAATGAGGGCGACCACGTTCAGCTTTATATCAACGATGAGTTCTTCCCCGAAAAGCGTGATGCTGCACACAGGTTCCTCAATGCGCCCACCGATATCAGCATAGTTTATGAGGACGAAAATATACTGCTTTGTGACAAGCCCTGCGGACTTGTGGTACACGAGGACGAGGGCGGTGAGGCTGACACGCTGATAGATAGGATACTGCATTATCTTTACAGCAAAGGCGAATTCGACCCCGAAAGCGAGCTTAGCTTTACGCCCGCCCTGTGCAACCGCATCGACCGCAACACTTCGGGCATAGTTATATGTGCGAAGAATGCGGAAAGCCTGCGTGTGCTGAACCAAAAGGTCAGGGACAGGGAGCTTGAAAAGACCTACCTCTGCGTGACTGTGGGCATACCCGAAAAGAAGTCTGCCGAGCTGAAAGCTTATCACAGGCGCAACGAACAGACCAAGACAGTAAAGGTGGCAGACAAGCCTTTTGAGGGTTGCAGGACCATGATAACGAAATACAAGGTCATCGCTGAAAACAGGCAGTCGGGGCTGGCGCTGCTGGAGGTAGACCTGGTGACAGGCAGGACCCATCAGATAAGGGCGCATCTGGCGCACATCGGCTATCCCCTGCTGGGCGACGGCAAGTACGGCATGAACAGGGTGAACCGTCAGTTCGGGGTGAAAACACAGGCGCTGAGTGCACACAGGCTGACATTCAGGTTCACGACCGACAGCGGCTGTCTTGAATACCTGAACGGCAAAAGCTTTGAGACTGAGAAGGTATGGTTCAGGGACAAGTTCTTCGAGCTTTAAAAAGAACAGCAAAAGGCACTTCTGCTATGATGCAGGAGTGCCTTGTTCTTTATTATGCTGTCATATCATTCTGCGGGATACTGGAGTGCGTTGAACACAGCATCGGAAAGGTCGTACTGTACTTCGCCAAGCATCTCATTGGTATCGAAGTCATAGTAAGTTATATCGAAGGAGTGACCGCCAAGATAAGCTATCTCATAGCTTACCTCACCTGCGTCCTTCAGCAGTGTGCCGTCATTGAGGACAGTGTCGCCCAGCACATCGGCAAGGGGGCTTTCCATTATGCGTGAACCGTCAAAGTACAGTATGCTTACCATCGGGTAACGCTCGGCATAAGCACCTATCACGCTGAATGTCATGATGCCGCCGTCATCGAGGGGAATATGCTGTACTCTGCCGTTCAGTTCATCATAGAACTCGCACTCAGTCCAGCTTGCACCGCCGTCATTGGTGGAATATACCTTGTAGTACGAATGTCCTGCGCCGCCGTCAGAGGGTATCAGCACATAACCCAGACCATATCCGTTGGCATTTGCAAGACCCATGTGCACCAGTTCACCGAAAGAATAGCCTTCTTCAAACTTGTATTCCATATCTATGGTATCGATATACTGTTCCTGCAATGTTATGTCGGGTTCGTCAGCGGGCTGCGAGGTGGTAGTCTCCGTCACAGTCTCCTCGGGCTTGGATTCATCGGTCGGCGCTTCGGTAACAGCCTTTTCCTCATCTTCGGTGGGCTGTTCATCGTTTTTTTCAGCCTCGGAAACTGCATCGGTGGTCTCGCCTGTCGTCACCTCTGACTCGACCGAAGTGGTCTTCGTATCGGTATCGTTCTCTCCCTTTGCTGCGGGGTCATCTACCTGTCCGCAGGCAGAGAGTGAAGCACATATCATAGCTGTTATCAAAAGCATAGCAGTCAGTTTTTTCATTTTGATCTCCTCCGTTTAATATATGTTTACGGCTGACCTTGCTGCGTGGAAGTTGTGGTTTAATATGCTTCCGCAAAATGTCAGCCCCATATCATGTTTATGCCAAAGTGTGCGGGATATCCGCTTAATATTTTCACATATATTATTGTAACACTATTTTATGATTAAGTCAATGACTATTTGGTGTCAATTTATACAATAATAAAAGAAAGAATTTGTTAGAAAAGGGCATTCAGAAATTTACATAATCGCTTGAATTCGGCGGGATCATATAGTATAATATAAATAGTGGGCAGGTCAAAATATTTATAGTAAACGACATATAAATTTTCACTTAGACCGACTGCACTGCCTGCGATACTTGGCTGTGCGGTCGGGATAAGTCAGAAAATTTATGACGTTTAATATATAATATGCAGACGAGTGTACATTATAAACGCTGCCCGGAAGATAACCTCAACTCAAACGAAAGGTGGAATAATTTATGGCAAACAGAATGATACTCAACGAGACTTCGTACTTCGGTGCAGGTGCGATCAGGGAGATAGTCGGGGAACTGGACAAGCGTGGATTCAAGAAAACGCTGGTAGTCACCGACCCCGACCTTATCAAGTTCGGCGTGACGAAAAAAGTAACAGACCTGCTGGACGAAGCAGACAAGGCTTACGAGGTGTATTCTGAGGTGAAAGCCAACCCCACCATATCAAACGTCAATAAAGGCGTCAGCGTTTTCAAGGAAGCAGGTGCTGATTCCATCGTGGCAGTCGGCGGAGGTTCCGCAATGGACACTGCCAAAGCAATAGGCATCATATCCGCAAACCCCGAATTTGCAGACGTGGTCTCGCTGGAGGGCGTTGCCCCCACAAAGAACCCCTGCGTACCCATAATAGCTGTACCCACCACTGCGGGCACGGCAGCTGAGGTCACTATAAACTACGTTATCACCGATGAGGAGAAGAAGCGCAAGTTCGTGTGTGTTGACCCCCACGATATACCTGTTGTGGCAGTTGTGGACAGCGACATGATGTCATCGATGCCAAAGGGTCTGACAGCATCAACAGGCATGGACGCACTTACCCACGCCATCGAGGGCTACACCACGCTGGCAGCATGGGAACTTACAGATGCACTGCACCTGAAAGCCATCGAGATAATAGGCAGGTCGCTGAGGTCTGCATGCGCAGGCGAAGCAAAGGGCAGAGAGGACATGGCACTGGGACAGTATGTGGCAGGCATGGGCTTCTCAAATGTGGGACTCGGCGTTGTGCACGGCATGGCACACCCGCTGGGCGCATTCTATGATACTCCGCACGGCATAGCAAATGCAGTGCTGCTGCCTTATGTCATGGAATACAATGCTGAATGCACGGGTGACAAGTTCAAGTATATCGCACAGGCTATGGGCGTTGACACTGCGGGAATGTCGCAGGAGGATTACCGTGCCGCCGCTGTTGACGCAGTTAAGCAGCTTTCAAAGGACGTTGGCATACCCGAAAAGCTTCACGAGATAGGTGTTAAGGAGGAAGACCTGCCCGCACTGGCTGAGGCTGCAATGGCTGATGTCTGCACAGGCGGCAACCCCAGACCCTGCACGGTGGAATCCATATTGGGCATATACAAGAAGGCATTTTAAGAGGTAAAAAACATAAGGCGGAAAAGTTGCTTTTCCGCCTTTTTAAAACTGGAGTGAAGGATAATGAAAAAGATACTTTTCTGCGACGGATGGGAATTCTGCAAGCCCCCCCTCGGGACTGACTATGATGATGCAAAGGGCTGGGCTAAGGTCGATGTGCCGCATGACTGGCTTATATACGATACACGGGCACTTTATGAGGACTCGACAGGCTGGTACAGGAAAAAGCTTTACCACACCGCTGACGGGCTGCGCAGGTCGCTGAGGTTTGAAGGCGTCTACATGGACAGCAGGGTCTATGTGAACGGTGTACTCGCAGGCGAGAACAAGTACGGCTACACCACATTTGATGTGGATATTACCGACTTCCTTAACGAAGGCGAAAACGAGATAACCGTGCGTGTGGACCATCAGGCACCGAATTCACGGTGGTATTCGGGTGCGGGCATATTCCGCAAGGTCTGGCTGAATGAATACACGCCCTGTCACATCATGGCTGACGGCGTGTATATATCCGCTGACATCGACGGCAATGTGACGATGACGGTGGAGGTAGAACGTCCTGAAAATGAAAGCGTAGACGAACTTTCACTGAAGGCTGTGGTATACGAGGACGGCGTGGGCGGCAGAAAGGCACTTGCCGAGACATTCTATTCCTGTACGGCTGTGGACAAAAGCGTCATGCCTGCGGCTGTGATACGCAAGTGTGCTAAATATTCCGTCAACACCCTCAAGCTGAAGGTGGAGTCTCCCCTGCTGTGGGATATCACCGACCCAAACCTTTATCACTATGCTGCGGCACTGTTCAGGGGCGATGAGATAATAGACACAGCAGAAGGCAGGTTCGGTTTCCGCAAGACCGAGATGACCTGCGACAAGGGCTTTTTCCTGAACGAGAGACACGTCAAGCTGCACGGCGCATGCATGCACCATGACTTAGGTGCGCTGGGTTCGGCAGTGAACAGGTATGCCATAAAAAGGCAGATAGAAAAGCTTCAGGAAATGGGTGTAAACGCCATACGCACCAGCCACAACCCGCCTTCCGTTGAATTGCTTGAACTGGCTGACGAGATGGGCATGATGATACTGGACGAAGCTTTTGATATGTGGGAACGCCAAAAGACCGACTATGACTACGGCAGGTTCTTCACCGAGTGGGTGGAGAAGGACGCAGCATCGTGGGTAAGGCGTGACCGCAACCACCCCTGTGTCATAGGCTGGAGTATCGGCAATGAGATATATGACACCCACGCCGACGAACGTGGGCAGGAGATAACCTCGCTGCTGAAAAGGCTGACCGAACTCCATGACCCGAGGGGCAACGGCTTTATCACCATAGGTTCAAACTACATGGCAAGCGAGAATGCGCAGAAGTGCGCTGATATACTGAAAATACCCGGATACAACTACGCCGAAAGACTTTATGAGGAACATCATGCCGCCCACCCCGACTGGGCTATCTACGGCAGCGAGACTTCCTCGGTGGTGCAAAGCAGAGGTATCTACCATTTCCCGAGAGAACAGTCCATCGTCAGCGAGGACGATGAACAGGCTTCATCGCTGGGCAACAGTGCACCCGGCTGGGCTGCAAGGAACTGGGAAGCCTGCATTATCCCCGACAGAGATGCCGAATACTGCGCAGGACAGTTCATCTGGACAGGCTTTGACTACATCGGTGAACCCACGCCTTATGCCACAAAGAACAGCTACTTCGGGCAGTATGACACCGCAGGCTTTGCTAAGGACAGCGCCTATGTTTTCCGTTCGGCGTGGACAAGCTGGAAAACTGCGCCCTTTGTTCACCTTTTCCCCTACTGGGACTTCAATGAGGGCGAGATGATAGATGTGCGTGCAGCATCGAATGCGCCCAGAGTAGAACTGTATTTCAACGGCGAGAAGATAGCAGCACAGGATTTCGACAGAAAGACCTGCAAACAGCTGACACTGGACGCACGACTTCCCTACCGCAAGGGCGAACTTGTCGCCATAGCATACGATGACAAAGGCAATGAACTTTGCCGTGATGTTCAGCGAAGCTTCGGTGACACAGCCGAGATAAGGCTGACGCCCGACAAGACCGAACTGAAAGCCAACGGCAGGGACATGATATTCATAGATATCTCGGCTTACGACAAGGACGGCACTTTTGTGGCTAACGCCAATGACCGTGTGAACGTGGCTGTCAGCGGCGCAGGCAGACTGGTGGGTCTCGACAACGGCGATTCCACCGATTATGACAGCTACAAGGGCACTTCCCGCAGACTGTTCAGCGGCAAGCTGCTGGCAATGGTGGCAGCAAAGAACGTGGGCGGCGAGATAAAAGTCAGGGTAAGTTCAGCGGGGCTGCCCGACAGCGAACTTGTGCTGAATGCAGTGGAGATATCGCCCGAGGAATTCATTTCCCCGGGGTATCCCTTCGGTGACGAATGCAAAAAGTGCGAAAACGACTTTGGTCTGCCCGACGACGAAAAGCCCATACGCAAGATAGAACTGACAGGCGAACAAAAGACCTTTGCACCCGACAGACGTGAACTTACCTTCGGGGTGAAGATACTGCCCGAAAATGCCACTTTGCGGGATATCGTGTTCAGGCTGACCACCGTGACGGGCATAGACTCAAACATCGGCAGGATAAAGTGCTTTGACGAAAATTCCGTGACGGTGGAATGCTTCGGTGACGGCGAGATGTACCTGAGGGCGCAGGCAAAGAACGGCACTGACAAATACCACCTGATATCTTCGGTAAGGCTGACTGCGGAAGGTCTGGGAGATGCCCACAACGACCCCTACAAGATGGTCATGGGCGGGCTGTACACGCTGGAAAGCGGCAGGGTCACACACGGCATACAGAAGGGCGTGAACCTGCGTGACGGCGCATGGTGCGGCTTTGAGAACGTTGACTTCGGTAAGATAGGCAGCGACACTGTCACCCTGCCCATATTCGCAAACTATTCAACGCCCGTGCGCATACAGCTTTGGGACGGCACACCTGAAAACGGCGAACTGCTGGGCGACTTTGAATACTTCAAAAAGCCGATATGGCTGGTATACCAGGACGAGACATACAAGCTGAACAAGGTGCTGAGGGGAATACACACCATCAGCATCACCTCTGAGTTCAACCTTGATGTGCAGGGCTTCGTGTTTGAACGCCATGCAAAGGAAAAAGCTGAACTGCTTGCGGCAAGTGCTGAGAACATCTACGGTGACAGGTTCACAGTTGAGGAGGAAGCTGTTACAGGCATCGGCAACAACGTAAACATCTTCTTCGGTGAGTTTGACTTTGCCGACAGCAAGCCTTCAAAGCTTTACATAAAGGCTAGGTCAATGCTGGCAGTTAACAGCATACACCTGCTTTTCAAGTCGGAGGACGGCAGCGAAAAGCGCATACTTGCAGAGTTTGCAGGTGCTGAGGATTACACCGAGCGGGCATTCGATATTGACGGCATAAGCGGCAAGGGTACGGCAGAGCTGGTATTCCTGCCCGGCTGCGACATCGACCTGTATTCGATGAGATTCGGTGAATGAAAAGTTTTTTCACACCATAAATATAGTAAACGACATATAAATTTTCACTTAGACCGAGCGCAAAGCCTGTGGTTTTTGGCTTTGTGGTCGGGATAAGTCAGAAAATTTATGACGTTTAATATAACACAGCGGGCAGTGCACAACAAAGTGCGCTGCCCGCTTTTTGGCGCAACAAAGCCCCGAAACTTCTGCTTCGGGGCTGAAATGCTTATCTTCTGCCGCTGCTCTTAGTGACAGTTTTCTTACCCTTCTTGTGGTTCTTTTCAGCGTGTCTTCTCCACATTACCCAGAGTGTGGGTGCGATGCAGTTAGAAGAATACACACCTGCCAGCATACCGATTATCAGGGGGAATGCAAAGCTGATGATCGAGCTTACACCGTATATGGTGCATACTATGCATACCACTGCCATTGCCATAACGGTCGTAACGGTGGTGTGGATAGATCTGCCGAGGGTCTGGGTAACGGAAAGGTTAACCAGTTCCTCCAGTTCAAGCTTGTTGCCCTTGAGTGTCTGGTTCTCACGGATACGGTCATAAATGATGATCGTAGCGTTTATGGAGTAACCCAGTATGGTCAGCAGAACTGCCATGAAGTTTGCATTGATATCGAAACGGCAGATAACGAAGCAGCCGTAAACCATGCAAAGGTCATGCAGCAGTGCCACAACAGAGAAGATACCTGCGGAGATACCGCCTATCTTTCTGAAACGGAAGCCGATATAGATGATGGTGATAACTGCTGCAAAAATTACAGCTACCATACATTTGAGGAAGAAGTCCAGACCGTTTGAAGCGTTAACGTCACTGGACTCAAACAGTGCCAGTTCGTTATCGGCAAACTTTTCTTCCAGTGCTGTCTGGAGTTCGTTCTGCTTTACTTCATTGATGCCGCCTGTTGAGGACAGCTGGATCTTTACAGTAGTCTGCTTGGTGGCAGTGTTTTCGCCCTTAGTGACTGTGGAAGACTGCCCCAGCACATCGGAAACGACACTCTGTACATCATCGGTGCTAATTTCGCCCGTGTAGCTGTAAGTCATGATAGTACCGCCCTTGAACATGATATCCACGTTAAGACCGAACACCAGAGTCAGCACGATGAACAGTGCGATAAGTCCGCAGGAGATGCTGTAGAATACCTTACGGTGTCCCACAACGTCAAGATTTTTCTTTTCCTTAGCCATTGCTCTCAACACCTCCATAAAGCTTACGTTTCTTGAATGCCTTGAACTTTGAAAGTGAAGAAAGCATCAGTCTTGAGCAGAAGATACCGAAGAAGAAGTTCAGTATGATACCTACCAGCAGAGTATAACCCAGTGAGTAGATGGTACCTGCGGTAGAAGCACCGAACGCCATGAACAGGGGCTTGAGGAGAGTACCGAACACGCTGTCGGTAGGACCGAAAGCACCCATAAGAATGATCGCTACGAAAACTACGGTGATGTTGCCGTCGAAAACAGCAGCCCATGCACGCTTGTAACCAAGTTCGATGGCACCGTTGAGGGTCTTGCCGTTGTTGAGTTCTTCCTTGATACGCTCAGAAACGATAACGTTGGCATCGACACCCATACCGATAGCAAGAATGATACCTGCGATACCTGGGATAGTCAGGGTAAAGCTCTCGATATTGCCGAAGAAACCGCTTATGCATGCAAGAGTACCCGCAGCCTGACCAAGCAATGCGATGGAAGCAACAAAGCCGGGCAGCTTATAAATAATTATCATATAGATAGCTATCATGATGAAAGCGATGATACCTGCGATGGTCATAGCAGTCTTAGCGCCCTCGCCAAGTGTAGCAGAGATTATGTTTGTAGAAGTGGATCTCAGGTTGAAGGGCAGCGCACCTGCGTTGATCTTATCAGCAAGGCTCTTTGCAGACTCATAGGTGAAGTTACCCGAGATCTGACAGTTGCCGTCTGTGATAGGCTCATTTACACTGGGTGCGGAGATCATGTCATCATCCATCCAGATGGAAATCTGACCGTTGCCTGCAAGCTCGGTAGTGGCATCAGAGAACGCCTTTTTGCCTGTCTCCTTTAGTTCAAGGCTGACTACCCAAGTAAGCTCACCCGACTGCTGATCCTGATACTGTCTTGCCTCAGCCTTCTTGACATCATTACCTGTCAAAACGACATTCTCGTCCTCCAGGCTCTCAGCCTGAGTTGTGCCCTTTACGAACACCAGCTGTGCAGTTTCGCCCAGCTCCGAGATAGCCTCAGCGGGATCGAAGTTCTCCTCGCCCGACTGCCAGGGGAAAGATACCATGATACGATGTTTTGTGTAATCGGCATATACCTCACTGTCAGTGATGTTCAGGCTTACGAGTCTCTGCTCGATAACAGCCTTAGCCGCATCCATATCTTCATCGCTGATCTTCTGATCTGCATCATCGAGTTCAGGCTCGAAGGTAGCGTTAACGCCGCCCTGAATATCTATACCCCAGCGTATCTCATCGACGCCTTTGATATAGCTATGTCTGATATCACCATAGTAGCTATGGATACCTGCATAGGTCAGGTAAGCGAAACCGAGGATCAGGATAAGCACGATGAAAAATACAGGTTTACTTATTTTTCGCACTAAAAGTCCTCCTAACAAAATTTTTACGTTGCTAAAAAGCCGCAGGAAAGCTCTGCCGCTTATATAAGCACATTCACTTATACATTATATAACTTTTTCACTGAAAAGTCAATAGTTTTTTGAGAATTACCGCAAGTTTCGGGCAAAAAAAGCCGAGGGCATCACCCTCGGCTTGATCGGCATCAGCCGCCGTTATAAGTTTTGTAAGTAGGAACATGTGCAAGATCCTCAGGAGGATCGGGATACTGACCCACAGCGGTATCACCGGGTGTCATTATCCAGTGCACGAACATTTTCTGATCATCGTTTGTGTCGGTATGACCATCAAGCTTGCCAACATACATGATGCCCGAGCCCTTGCCGTTTGAAGCCAGAGCCGCATATATCTCCTGTGTCAACTCATTATTAGGTATCGGTGTATCACCACGCAGGTCGATCTCACCGACCTCAATGTCATAAGGCAGACCCTCCATTATACGGACAGCTTGCTTATCCATCATCACGTTGTAAGCTACCTTTGCATTCATATTACATTGTCTGAGCCTTGCTTTTTTGATATAGCCCATCATCGTAGGCACAAGCAATGCTGCAAGGATACCTATTATGGCTATAACGATCACAAGCTCCACCAATGTAAAGCCCTTTCTGTTCCTCATAAGTTTTCCCTCCGAATGATCGTCACGTATCATGCGCCCCAAACTGCATGATACATTTTCCCTAGTTTAGATTATTATACTATACAAATGACCGGTTGTCAATTGACATATACAACAAAAAAAGAGGCGGTCATTTGACCGCCTCTAAAATCTTCAAGTTTTCGTTCTAAATATCAATTAGATATTAGGAGAAAGCATTGGTAGAATCAGAAACCTTCTCGAAGGGGTTAGGATATCTGCCGTAGATAGGATCGCTAGAAGTCTTGTGCCACAGAACAGACAGACCCTCCATAGACTCAGTATCAGTACCTGTAGGAGGATTGATGGAAACGAAACCAGCGCCGCCGCCGTTGCCACCGATTGCCTTAGCACATGCACCCAGAACGGTAGAATCGCCAGGAGTCTGACCAGACAGATTAGCATTAGTAGCGGTCAGAGATGCAGGATTGTACAGACCCTGTACTTCCTGATCAGTTGCGAATGTTACAACTGCGTTGTAAATGGTCTTAGCATTGCCGTTAGCGGTCTTCAGTCTGGACTTCTTAACGTAACCCATCATGCTGGGAACCAGGATAGCTGCGAGCACGCCGATGATCGCAATAACTACTACGAGCTCAACCAGAGTAAAGCCCTTCTTGTTTGAATTTTTCATAGAAAATCCCTCCATAATAAATTTAATATGAGTACCGCTTGTGCGGTTACTTCCAAAGTTTTAATTTGGGAAGAAAACTCAGCATCGATCGATCGTTTGAAGCTTCATGTTGTTTTCGTTTCCCTTACTGTGTCTATATTATAACTCATAAACTCTCGTTTGTCAATAGGTTTTTATAATTTTTTTTAAGTTTTTTGAGTTTTGTCACCTTTCACAAATTCTACACAATTTAACTGGGTAGATTATCCGCATTTCATTCAGAGCGATATCATTTGAACACATTTCACAACTGAAAGGCATGTTTCGCAAACGTTTTCGCTCTTTTGTCCACTTGTCTCTTAGCAATTTGGACACATTTTATCATAAGTTTACCACAGTGAACTTCTATCTCAAATGAAGAAAAGGTGAATTTTCGCATTTTCGTTTCAGGCAAAACGGCGCACTGTCGTTATTTTGTGCCTACTTTATTGTTATTATACTGCATCTGCGCCGATATGTCAACAAAATATCCGCAGGCTTTTGCAGCACTGCGGATACATATATTTATTCTGTTCAGTCGGTCTCGACAACTTTATTGCCCGAGACTGCATACCAGCCCACGCCGAAGATGAACCAGAACATGGGGCTCACGCACACATAGCTGTCGTTTACTACGCCGACCACCATAAATGCGATGACCGATACGAACACGCCGACCCTCAGGTGGGTGAATCTGTCCTTGATGGGGTGCAGTATAACTCTGTTGAAGCCCTTTACAAGGAAGGCACCCAGCAGTGTCAGCAGCACCAGCAGTGACACGATGCCCGAGTCAACTGCCACGCCCAGATACCAGTTATGGGGCTTATTGATGACCATTGCGGGTGTCTTGTAGACTTCCAGCAGGCTGACGAAGTCATACTGAGGATAAACGGTAACGTAGTTGCCGCTGCCCTTGCCCAGCAGTATGCATTCATCGAGGAATGAGATAGTTGTGCCCCAGATCAGATATCTGCCCGAGAATGCGCTGAGATCCTTATGGAAGAACTCGGGGCCTTCATAGCTGTTTATCTTCTCCATCGTATACAGACCGTGTACGTAAGGCTTGAACTTTTCGTCCTCATACTGGAAGATCATCTTCTTCTCATAGCCCAGATCAACATAAAGCTTATCCGATACCGAGAACTTGAAATTGCAGTTCTTGTACCTTTCATCTTCAAAGCAGTAGCAGTGGTCATCGATATAGGTATCAAGCTTTTCGCCCTGTGTATCGTAGAACCTCACCAGGTTCTGTCCCGCATCGTTGGCATAGCCTTCAACGGTTATGGTATTGCCGCTGTAATCATCGAACATCAGCTTGCTGCCGTCCTGCCTTATCTCTTTGATAACATAGTGGTTCTTAGCCAGATTTTCACGCTTCTCCTCAACGGACAGCTTATTTGCTGCACCGTTGTGTATAACATAGTCGAGACGCTTCTGGAAATCGCTGTTGTTTTTCGACACATAGGTGAAGCCTGCCAGTGCGACAGCAGCCGCAGCCAGCAATGCAGCCAGCGACAAGATACGGTCGATGGTACCTCTGATCCAGTATATCACATATATGATGAACAGTATCACGCAGCCGCCTGCAACGGCATAAAGTCCGCCTGTTGCGTTTGAAAATACAGCGCCCAGTGCGATGCCTGCCGCAGCGACCAGACCGATGATCTTTCTGATGATGTTCTTGCTGCCCAGCGCAAGGCCTGCTGTCACGGGGAACATCAGTCCGCAGAATGAACCGAAGTAGTTCGAGTTAAAGAAGGTTATATGCACGTTTGAACTTGAGCTGTGAAGCGAACGTGCCACATCTATCTTATCGGCAGGTGCCATCAGGTGAGCCATGAATTCGGTCTCCTGCAAGGGGTGACCCTTATACTCCATCACAGCGAACACGCCTGCCGCCAGCGAACAGATTATGATAGCCCAGCTGAAAAATTCAAGCGACTTGGTATCCGAGAAATAGTTCATCGCCGCCAGGAATATTATAAGGTATCCCAGCACGCCCAGCAGACCTTCATACTGCTTGACAACGCCCATCATCACCAGTTCTTTATGTTCGGAAGCTATTCCCGACAGCACCAGCAGCACAGCGTAGATACCTGTGAGTATCATAGGCAGCCGCAGGTTCTTTTTACGCAGCGGGATATCCTTCCAGCGTTTTTCTATGAAAAATTCCTCTGTGATGAATATCAGCAGCAAGAACACCGCCGCTATTACCACGAAGAATTCCTTCTGAAAAAGGAACCAGTCAGTTATGCTGCCCGAGTCGGACGAGTAGTATTTCTCGGTAAGCGGGGTAAGGGGCTGAACATGCATATATGCCACATAGGGCAGTATAGCCATGAAAATGCACATCAGCAGTGCAACAAAGGTCTTGCGGAATGGGTAATTTCCTTTTATTGCAACTATCACGCCGCCGTCATCTTGACCTTTATTATTCTTATCCTTTTTCTTCTCCTGCTTTTTTTCCTTGCTGTCGTCACCGTTCTTTTCGTCGGCTTTCTTTTCGTCGGGCTTTTCGGCTTCTTCCTCATCAGCTTTTTCGACTATCTCCTCATCATCGTCGTCATAATCATAATCGTCATAGTCACTGCCCTCAGCCTTGAGTTCCTCCAGCTCGAGTCTTCGCATACGTTCATCACGCAGGCGCAGCTTTTCTTTTTCGGACAGGTTAGACTCTTTCAGCGCTTTTTTGAACGTTGCATCGTCCTTCCAGTCGAAATTGAAATTCAGCAGATCATCTCGCTTCATGCGAAAAATCACCTCTTCGTAAAATAATCATACAAAGTAATTATATCACACAAGCGGTGATTTTTCAATAGTAAAATAATGCCGAAAACCGACCGTTAAAACAGGCTTTTTTAGTATGTATGAGCGCAAAAAAGCAGATGCTCTCAGCATCTGCTCTTATACACTATATTATATATAGCAGTATCATTCTTCATCAGTCGTCACTTCATCAACGGGCGCTGTGACCGTCCAGCTGAACTCTGCCTTTTCTGTTGCAGGCTCATACTGTTCCAGCAGCCAGAACTGCTCGCTGTCCTCATCGAGCGCATAGACTCTGCTGTTGTCAGCTGTCACTGCTGCGGTGGCTACGGGTGTCTGCACGCCTTCCTTGCTGTCATAAATTGCGAAAACATAGCTGAGTGTACCGTCAACCTGCTGTTCGCCCATATAGCCGTAATATCTCTTTGTGCTTTTCTTCGCCTTCGGGAATGTCTTGTCGATGGTCTTTATAACGCAGTCGAAAGACTGTTCAGCCTCAGCGGGGATCTCTGCAAAGGTCTCACGGGAAGGTATTGAAAATGTCTCGGTGGTATGGCCATCGGTGGTAACATCTTCAGCACCTGTGGTCATCACCTGTTCGGTCTTTGCTACCTCATCTTTTTTTACCTCTGTCTTTTTGCTGCCGCAGCCGCACATCAGTACAGCACAGCAAGCAGCTGCAATTACAACTTTCCTCATTTTATATAAAGCCTCCATAGGGATAATGATCTTGTTCTGCACCCCGCCCTTCAAGCAGATGTACAGTATATCACGCCGCAGAACGGCTGCACACATAGTTTACAGAGGTGAACTTCTCTCCTCTGTGTAATGGATTATATCACACTCATTCACGCTTGTAAAGAGGGTTCACACATTTGTCATACATTTTCCCCGTTATGAACAACCTCGACAAAAGAGGAAATCTATTTTTGTATATTTGCACAATGCGCCGTCAAAAGAATAGTACAGTATGCACAAGACAAAACCTTACGCCAAAAAGAAAGATACCCGCATAAAAGTTTTGCCCCCGAGCCTTTCAGGAAAGCTCGGGGGCATTCAGCTTATTTGTGTTGTTAAGATATATCGTGCTCTAAAAGATATCAAGATCGCCTTTTACTTTCCTCAGTTCATCCAGGAACTTATCAAGTGCTGCTAACGTATCACATATTTCCGACTGTTCGGCACTCATTGTAAATTCGATTCCGCTCCTGTATTGATCCGATCTGTTTTTTATCGTTCCGAAAACCTTGCAGCGGCACTTGTCATCAAACTCAAAAACAATGTTCGTCTTGTCGTTGTTATAATCGCTCAATACAGCTTTTGCGTTTTTGCTGAACAGTATATCATAAGCAGTATCAAGCTCCGAATAGAAATAATGTAAAATTCCTATGGTGATATCACATTCAAACCGGCAGTCGATCCCACTGCCTTTATAGATGACTTCAAAGGTGCCTGTCAGGTCCTCTTTTCTGCCGAATGTACCGATCTCTTTACACTCCAATGCAAACAGCTGATCTCCGCTGTTCAGCCCGATCAAACGGAAGGGCAGCGAAATGCCGTTAAAATTATCCAAAGCGGGAACACTTCCTTTCATAAAAATGCCGATCATTGTCAGCAGTAATTATATAGTAAACGACATTAGATTTTCGACATAAACTGCTTACAGCTGCCGTCGTCTTGGCTGCTGTGAGCAGGATATGTCAGAAAATCTTTGTCGTTTAATATAACACAGTGTCAAGGCTTTGTCAATAAAAATGCCATAGTATCCCTTACCTTGCACGAGAGATACTATGGCTTAAAAATTCTGTATGAGCGCCGTCCCGAAATGCGAGGGGCTATGCTTTATACTATATCAGATCACATACCGCTGTCGACGATGGTGGAGTTCATGAATACATTGCCCTGATCTATGGTGATCTTGGTGATGTACATGTTGCCGCCTAACTGGAAAAGTACGCCGTCCCAGCCGTGTTCGGTATCATTCTCGTCTGCGGGTGCAGTGAATGCGTTGTCGATCAGCTTGTTTACTTCCTCAGCGGGGATAGTGAACTCGATCTGCTTAACATCGTGATTGCCTATCTTGATGAAGCCGTCGCCCTTAACGAATACATCAGGCCATACCTGTTCCTTCTTGGGCTTGTTGTCCTTAGTATCGGGAGTAGCCAGATCCTCACCGTTTGCTACCACATAGTCGGTCAGGTTCGGGTCATTTACGGAAGGATAATCAGTGATAAGACCTTCAAAGGTCTCACCGAACTTGCTCCAGCCGTTTGCCCTGGAAGGTCCGATAACGATCTGTGTCTTGTGCTGATCGGTAACTTCTTCTTCTATCATCTGGTTGAAGGACTCAACATACTCAAAGTCAACTACCATGTGTATGTCCTTGTCTCTGTCGAAGCTTCTTGCATCGATGAAGTCACTGCCGAAGCAGCTGCCCCATGCATCGGATATCTGGTCTGTCAGCTCGAAAACAGTCTCGGTAGCGCTCTCATCATAGCCTGTTACCTTAGTGATATCGAACTCGGCAGGCTCAGCGTTCTCATCGCCCTCTGCCTCGCTATCCTCTGCTGCGGTGGTCTCTGCGGGTGCCTCTGTCTCTGCGGGTGCCTCTGTCTCCTCGGGAGGAGTGGTCTCCTCAGGTGCCTCAGTCTCAGCAGCAGTTGTTGTTGTAGTGGTCTCGTCAGCCTTGCTGTCCGAAGCGGTATCACCGCAGGAAGCGAACACAAGTGCAGACATCGTCAGTGCAAGTGTCATTGCAAGCATCTTTTTCATTTTTATACCCAGCCTTTCTTTAACGGGGACACTCTCCCCCGAAACAATGAACGGCGGACAATCTCCGCCTTATTTTCCACGCTTGTATTATAGCAGATTTTTACTTTTATTTCAATAAGGACATACAAAAATTATCAATTGCAACAATTAGCACGCATTTAGTTAACATTTATTACAGCAACACAGACAAATATTTATCCCCGCTATACCTTTGTTTGGGGCTCAGATTGTTAATTATTCACAAATAAGGTTTGATAAATTCGTTTTAATTGATGTAAGAAATTTGTTGAAATAAAAGCAAAACTGTGATATACTTAAACTAAGTTAATGTGCAATTTCACTATATCAGAACAGACGATTTTCAGTATGGTCATATCACGGGAACAGCATCGGGCTGCAAACGGGGTATGAGTTTATTTTACGCTGTCAGCAGAGGAAAAATATGGATATATACAAAGACACCGAGTAGTGTCTGATTGGAGGATGATACGAATGACTAACAAGCTGTTAAGAGGTGTACTTGCAGCAGTCATAGCATCAGCAGCCGCTGCGGGGAGTGTTATCTCCGCCAGTGCCTATGGGCTTGAACGGCATTCTCAGGCCGAGATAAAGCAGATGTATCAGAAGCTTTATTTCGATACCCACGATGTGCCCGAGTACACAGAACCATTTTCAACTGACTCCCCGGGATACGAGGGCAGGATAAGCGACGACACGCTTGATGAGGGTCTCAACTCCATCAATTTCTGCCGATATCTGGCAGGTCTGCCTTACGATATCGAACTTGACAATGACTACAACGTTTCAGCGCAGAAAGCAAGTCTCATCATTTTCATGAACAAAGACAAGCCGCTGACCCACCAGCCTTCACAGCCCGCAGGCATGGGCGATGACCTTTATGCTGATGCTTACAAGGCTTCGGGCGAATCCAACATCGGCAAGGGCTACATCAGTATCCAGGCTTCGATAGTGCAGGGCTACATGTCAGATACAGACGAGATGAACCTCTCCATGCTGGGTCACAGGCGCTGGATACTGAACCCCGATATGCAGAAAACAGGACTGGGCATAGTCGGTGACGGTTCGGCTGTGGGCACTGCGATGTACGTCAAGGACAAATCAAGAGCTGATAAATTCACGGGTGACTACCTGTACTGGCCGCCTGCGCTGATGCCCAACGAAATGGTCAGCGACAACGACAGCGGATATGCTTACTCGGTCAACCTGAACAGCTGCTACGACAAGCCCGACAGGGACAAGGTGGTCATCAAGCTGACCTCAAAGCTGCTTGGCAAGACCTTCACCTTTGATAATAATTCAAGCAAGGACCCAATGCAGCCTGTGGGCTATTTTGATGTAAGCCAGAGTTTCATAGGGTTTGGCAACTGCCTGATATTCAACCCAGGTCCTCTGCCCGAGAACGATGTGGTAGAGGTCGAGATAAGCGGCATCTATAAAAACGGCGTTGAAGAACCCATAAAGTACAAAGTAAACTACTTCGATATGCTGGACGACAGCGATTATACGCTGGGTTTTGAACAGGACAGCTACGAGATCGAGATAGGACAGTCGATGCTGATAAAGGGCTATGACCACCCGCTGGGCGGCGATGAACTGAGAATGTGGTACTACCCCAGCAACAAGGAATATCTGGAATATCTTGATGTTACCGAATCAGGCGGTTCGGTTTACGTGACAGGCAAAAAGGAAGGCACTGTCAGCGTATATCTGGGAAACAGCCAGACATGGTATGATGACAAGGTGACAAATGTTACCGTCACACATAAGCATGACCGTGACGAATGGGTAGTCGAGAAAGAACCTACCAACAGCGAAGCGGGCAGCCGTTACAGAGTATGCAAGCTGTGCGGCAAGGTGGTAGACCGTGAGGTACTGCCCGCAAAGTCCGTTGCGATGACCGATGTCATTCTCGGTGAAGATGCATACACCTACACAGGTTCTGAGATAGAACCTAAGGTAAAGGTCTATGCAGGCGAGAAGCGGCTGGTGCAGGGCACAGACTATGAGATATCCTTCAGGGATAACATCGAACTGGGCAAGGGCACTGTCATCATCAAGGGAATTGGCTACTTCGGCGGCGAAAAGCAGGTAAACTTCCCCATCGTCAAGCGTGATCCCGTATCGCTGGAAAAACTGGACATCACCTTCAACGGCGACAATGTCATATTCACAGGCAGCGCTATCGAACCTAAGCTGACCATCAGGGAAGGCACCTACAAGCTGGTCAAGGACAAGGACTACTCAATAGAATACAGCAACAACCACGATGTGGGCAAGGGCAAGGTAACGGTGACAGGTCTGGGCGACTATGTGGGAACTGTCAGCTATACCTTTGATATCGTGGCTGCCGATATAGGCGACCCGTGGGTCGAAAGCGACCTGCCCGATGTCAAGTACAGCGGAAAGCCCGTTATACTCGACCTCGAACTGGAAAGTCAGGTAACAGGTGAGGAACTGTTTGAGAACATCGACTACACGGTGACCTACGAGAACAATGACAAGGTGGGCACAGCGACCGTTACCGTAACAGGAATGGGCAATTACAGCGGCACTTCCACAAAAACTTTCAGGATAGTTGACGGTGACGGCACATCTGTCATAGATGGACCTGTCCCCCCCGATACAGACGACAAGGACGAACAGAAGGCAGGACCTTCCGACGGCAAGGCACGCAGCACAGGCATAACTGTGAACGGTGCTGACAAGGACAACACGGCTGTTATTTTCGTGGACAGCGCAGGCAAGACCTACAAGTCTGAGGACGTTGAAGGCAGCACATTCTATGCCGACCTGCCCGCAGGCGAATATCTGGCATGGATACTGAAGGATTCATGCGCACCCGAAAGCGTCGATGTGACGGTGGGCGATGTGCTTTCGACCGTTGATGTGACAGTTTATTCCTACGGCGATATCAACCGTGACGGACAGATAAACGTCACAGATACCTCAATGTCAGCGGCATTCACAAAGGCTAAGCGTGCACCTGCCGATGAACAGCAAAGAATGCTGGCAGACGTTAATCTGGACAACATGCTCAACGTTACCGATACTTCTAAAATAGCGGCGCATTCAAAGGGCATAAAGGTGCTGGCAGTGGAAACGAACTTCGAGATACCCACAAGCAGCGATACCGAAAAGCCTGCTGACGAAAAGAACGGAGACGCAGCTGTTACCGACAGTGATGAACAGATCGATGAAACACCCGCTGACAGCAGCGATACTACCGAAAAGACCATCGAGTCCGAGTATGAAAGAGTGAAGGCTGAATACCTGGAAGAATTCAATACCGAATGGGGCGAAGCAGCCGCAGGCATGGCGGGATACTCCACCATAGATATCGACAGTGACGGCACTGACGAACTGATAATACTGGGCAGCATTATCCACGATGCACCATACAGACTGTATGCATACAAAAACGGCGAAGCTGTGCTGCTGAAAGAAACAGACAGTTCGGCAGGCGAATATATAGTGCTGACCTCACATGACGGAGAACTATATGTGACCCGCACCGATGAAGGCAAGACCTACTACGATATCTACATCTACTCCGAGGGCGAACTGACACTGGCAGAAAAGGCAGTGTTCGCACCGCTTGCAGCCGATGACGAGGACTTCGGTGAGTATGAACGCATCAGCGAAGACAGAGTTTCCGACCTGGAAGCATACATGATACTGTTCGACTGACAGCAAATAACAAAAAACACCCAAACATAAATTTTGCCCCTGAGCGTAAAACAGCGCTCAGGGGCATTTTGTCTATCTGTTTTGGGGTATCATATCTTTTCCGGCTTCACGGATCGTGTCGGCAAAGCTGCGGAAAGCACGGCAGATGGGCGGATAGCTGAAGCTGAATGACATCGGCGGTTCGTCCAGCTTGCTGACTGTCACAGTCTCGCCCGAAAAACACAGGCGCACGCTGCCTATGCTGTATACCTCATCGTTCTCCTTAGGGTAGACAAGGGGCTTTATTGTCAGCAGAGGGCTGCATTTTGCCATGAGTGTATCGAATGCACGTTCAGCCCTGTCAAGCCCCGCTTCATCGGTGACGTAATCATACTTGGCATCGTCTGACATGTCACGGACGCCGAAACTCTGCACGCAGGCACGTTTGGGGTCGATAAATATCGAACAGGTGAAACGATGCCCGACAGGTGCCGATGAATAGTAAGGCTCGATAATGCCCGTGAAATACAGCGGCATCCAGCTGATGATAGCCTGTATCATCTCGTTCACGCTGCGATCAACATTATGGATCATCCTGATGCGGGTGCCGTTTTTAAGGCACGCTGCCATCATGGCTGCCCACAGCGGTCTGAAATCGCCTGTCATCCAGTTTATGTTGCTGTCCGAGTATAGCTTCAGTTCGCTGCTTTTGTTTTTGATGACATCTTTAAGGAATCTCACCACTGCCTGCTGAAGTCCCCTGTCGCCGTAATAGCTTGCAGTTTCAGGCACTTCGGGAAGATGCGGCAGCGGTATATCCATAAGACCCGGATGCGTCATGACACTCATCTGCTCGATAAAGCTGCGCACCGCACGCACATTTTCAGGCATGCTCCTGTCGTACAGCCATACATATATCATATCCGAAAGCTCGTTTTTCTCCGCATCGTCAATGCCCATCAGTCCGCAAAGTTCAGCGGTCTTTTCAAGCTCGGTGATGCGTTCTGCCAGCACAGAGCACAGCTTCACCATCATGCCCGTGCTCTTTTTGGGTATACGTGCACCGCTGCGCATACGGCTGACATAAGAAGCATCTATGCTCAGTGCCTTGCTCAGCTTGCTGTTGGAAATGTGTGCTAATTTCATCAGCGAACACAGCTTCTGACCGAAAAGCCGTGATATCTCATTATCCTGTATCTCCTCGGGCAGACCGCCGTCTTTGAACAGCCACGCACGCAGCAGTTGTGAAAGCTGACCCTGTTCATCGTTTTCAGCACCGATCACGGCGCACAGCTCACCGAGCTTACCGTTATCGCTGCAATAGCTGCAAACACCTTCGGTAAACTTTTTAACTGTGGTGCTGTTCTCACTGTACTTTCTCGACCCGCTTTTGAGGCGGCAGAAATTTGCAGGTGTACAGCCTGCATAGCTTGCTATGACGCTGTTTTCCACATCGAGCTTTCTGAGCAGATATGAGGTTTTCTCGGATAGCATAGTCACGACCGTCCTTTCGATATATGAAAAGAATTATAACATACTTTACAAAAAAACGCAATACTGTTGCACGCAAAAAAACGCAAGAAAATGTAAAATTACGTATATCAAAAACAGAGCCTTTCTGACGAAAGACTCTGTTATTTCAGTTACGGGAGACTTATTCTCTGTTTTTAAGCACTTCGGCGGGAGTTATCCTGCTCAGCTTCCTTGTCAGCAGCGCACTGCTGATAAAGTAGACCACAAGCACCATCAGGTAAAGTGCCAGGTACAGGTATGGCGGGAATTCCAGCGCCATCGAGCAGGCAACGTTCGGTATGAAGCACGGGAAGAGGCAATCGATAATAAACTTCGCAGCAGGTATGCACACCAGTGCGCCCACCGCAACTATCGTAAGGTTGCCGTTTAAGTATAGGCTCCTTATCTCACGGGGACGGTAGCCGAATATCTTTATCAGCGATATGCCGAAAGCACTGCGGTCTATCATAACGCCCATCATAAGGTACATTACCACTATGAATATGACTGCGCCTGCTATAACAAGGGTCATCACCAGTGAACTCATCTGTTCAACGAACACGCCTGCGTTCCTTTCGATATCGTCCTTTGTTGTGATGCTGTACAGTCTGCCCTCATCGATATCAAGCTCCTTGTCGGAATAAACTGCGTTGAAATAGTCCTCCTCCTCACCGAAAAATTCACGCATACTCCCGATATCCATGAAAATGGTGAATCCTGGTGAATACTCTGCCACGTCGGTGACGATGAAGCTGAGATCCACATCGTTGGCATTGTCGTTGAAAGTAACTCTGTCACCCACCTTATAGCCGTAGCGCTGCACCAGCGAATTGTTGATGACCGCACGGTTCTTGCCTTTTTCGGGGCGGGCATCGAAATACTTGCTGTTCTCGCCGAGACCTATCACCGTCACATCGAGGGTATAACCCATGCAGTCGGTGCTGAGCGTCTCCACATAAGCACCCTCGCCGCCATCGGGCACTTCATCTTCGGGATATTTATAAAGGTACATGTACTGATAGTCCGTATCAGCCACATTATCGGTCTTTATGGCATTACAAAGCACGAAGCAGTCAAGACCGAGCATAATTACCATCAGCGACACCAGCATGCCCAGCAGCACTGCCGCAGCAGAACGCACTTCTCTTAACATCTGACGGATACGGAACATGGTGATGAAGCTTTTTGCACGTATGTTGTACTGCTTGTAACTTGATGCGCTCTGCTCGTTCTTTATCAGTGAAAGCGCTGTGCGGGACAGCTTTTTGTTGATGACCAGCGCATTGACTATCGCTGAGATCACGGGCGGCAGCACCAGTCCGTATACCAGCAGATAGGGGGCATAGCATATATCATACTCGGGCAGCGAGAAATAGTTGTAGCTGTCTTTTAGCTGTGTACCTATGCCAATGGGCGAGAATCCCAGCGCCGTGCCTATGATGCCGCCTGTCAGGGCAACTATCGTGGGCAGGGTGATGTAATGGCCCAGCAGGTCACGCTTTTTTACGCCCAGCGCATACAGTGCACCGATGACTCCCGATTCGCTTTCAACACGGTGTACCACGAAGACCGATATGACATAACCGAACAGCACCAGCACGATGACGCCTGCCACCAGTCCTGCATTCCTGTCCATTATAACATCGCCTGCGGCAGCCTCGATACGCTCGTTATCCTCTGCCGCCACAAAGGATATCAGGTTGTCTATGTCTATCTCAAAGACCTCGTCCATCAGTTCGTCAAGTCCGTCACG